>JAEERZ010000021.1 GCA_016286075.1 Selenomonadaceae bacterium | reverse complement strand
GAAGGTTCTCGTTTCCGGCGCGGGCAACGTCGCGACCTACGCGATTGAGAAGGCGCAGCAGATGGGCGCGAAGGTCATCACCTGCTCCGACTCCAACGGCTACGTCTACGATCCGGACGGCATCGACGTAGCGCTCCTGAAAGACATCAAGGAAGTCCGCCGCGCGCGTATCAGCGAATATGTGAAGGTTCGCACGAAGGCGCAGTACCATGAGGACAAGGACGGCTCGAAGGGCGTTTGGACGGTGCCCGCCGACGTCGCTCTGCCCTGCGCGACGCAAAACGAGCTGGATCTGGAAAGCGCGAAGACGCTGGTCAAGAACGGCGTCAAGGCCGTGGCCGAAGGCGCGAATATGCCTTCCACGCTGGACGCCATCGAATACCTGCAGCAGAACAAAGTGCTCTTTGGCCCGGCGAAAGCCTCGAACGTCGGCGGCGTTTCCGTCTCCGCCCTCGAAATGAGCCAGAACTCCGAGCGTCTGCATTGGACCTTCGAAGAGGTCGACGAACGGCTGAAGGGCATCATGCACGGCAGCTACACGCAGGCGAAGGAAGCTGCCGAGCGTTACGGCGTCAAGGGCAATTTCCTCGCCGGCGCGAACCTCGCGGGCTTTGAGAAAGTCGCAAACGCCATGCAGGCACAGGGCTGGGTATAATAATCCGCCCTCTCGAAAAACCATAGCATAACAAAGGCCGCTGTCTTACGAAAGGCAGCGGCCTTTTTGCCGGCTTTCTATGGGCTCCACAAAGGAACGACAGCCGCAAAACTCCTCGTACAAGACGTTGTTCCGCCCAAAAGCAAACGGAACTCCCGCCCTCCACAGCAGAAACCGCCCCGTCGTCGCAATATGCTGTCGTCATATCCGGACATAAAAAAGCCGCCGCAATTCGCGACGGCTTTTGCAGTACCGATATATACTTTATTACACGTGGACCTCAGAGGTCTGAAGAGCCGCATCTTCAAAATCGACTTCCTCGCCCTCTTTTTCACGCGCGACGACTTTCTCCTCATACTCGAAGCACTCGTCCGCGATGTCCTTGCTGAGCCAGATCAGGCAGATCAGGTTCGGAATCGACATCAGACCGTTCATCGTATCGGAGAAATTCCAAACGATTTCGAGCGTCGTGGTCGCGCCGACAAACGTGATCAGCGAGAAAATAACGCGGTACGCCATGATGGCGGAACGGGCCTTCACCAGGTATTCCAGCGACTTCTCACCGTAATACTCCCAGCCGAGAATCGTCGAGAACGCGAACAGCGCGAGAGAAACGGAAACGACGAAGGGCGCCGCTTCGCCAAAGGCGGACTTGAACGCAAGGATCGTCAGGTTCGCGCCGGAAATCAGCTTGCCGGTCTCCGGATCGGTCATGCCGAGCGCGCCGGAGGACGCAATGACGAGACCCGTCAGCATGCAGATGATCATCGTGTCGAAGAAAGTACCGGTCATATTGACATAGCCCTGGCGGGACGGATGGTCGGTGCGAGCCGCAGCAGCAGCAATCGGCGCGGAACCCATGCCGGCCTCGTTGGAGAATACGCCGCGGGCAACGCCCCAGCGCATGGAAGTCAGCATCGTAGCGACGATGGAACCGCCGACGCCGCCGGCCACAGACTCAAAGGAGAACGCCATGCGGAAAATCTCGGCGACGCCCGCCGGAACTGCAGAGAAATTCAAACCGATAGCGATAATCGCAGCGACGAAGTAGAAAGCCGCCATGAACGGAACCACAATGCTGGAAACCTTGCCGATGCTGTGAATGCCCCGGACGAGGATCAGCAGCGAAAGAATCATGATAACGGCGCCCGTCACGGTCGTCGAAACGCCAAAACTCGTATGGATAGCCGAGGCAATCGAGTTCGCCTGCGTCATATTGCCGATACCGAAGGAAGAAAAGACCGCGAACAGCGCGAACAGCGTCGCCATGACGCCGCCGAAGACGCCGCCGATGCCGTGCTTCATCGCGTACATCGGGCCGCCGGCCATTTCGCCGATGCTGTTCGTCTCGCGGTACTTAACCGCCAGCACCGACTCGCCGTACTTCGTGGAAAGTCCGAACAGAGCGCTGACCCACATCCATACGAGCGCGCCCGGGCCGCCCAGGACCATCGCCGTCGCGACGCCGACGATGTTGCCGGTGCCGACGGTGGCGGACAGCGCCGTCATCAGAGACTGGAACGGGGAAATATCGCCCTCATGCTTTTCCTTCTTCTGGAAAATCATACCGACGGCGTAAAAGAGATTGCGCCACGGCAGAAATTTCAGCCGGATCGTCAGGAAGATGCCGGTGCCGACGAGCAGCGCCAGCATGATCGGTCCCCAGACGAAATTGTTCACGTCGTTTAACAGCTTTGATACATCCATAAGAAACCCCTCTCCTCCAATAAAACTTATAATGCCTAAACAAAAAACAATGACAGCCAAGCCGAATCCTCACGGTTCTAAGCGTCATTGCTTTTCATGCGTATTATAATACGAGCCAAAGCCGCGCCTGTCAATGCAAAAGCCGTAAATATAATGTATACAAGGCAAGTGTATTGTATACAGGAGTAAGAAAAGAATCGCTTCATAACAGAAGTAAATCATATACGTCTCACGAATATAAATTTAATATCGAATGATACCCTCTTTATCTATATCAATTTCCAAGCGATGCAACGACTAACCCGCGAAATCTCCTCCTCGGCGTGGGGCTGAAATCCCCCTTGTTTTCTTACGGACAGGTGATATAATGAAGGCAGGTTGATTGTAAGAATTATCTGAAAGGGGAGATGGATGTAATGAATTTCAAGAAAATGGCCGCGACTTTGTTGGCCGGCGCCTGTATGCTGACGGTGATCGGCTGCGGTGGCGGCGGCGGTGGCGAGAAACCGAAGGACGCCAAAGCGGAACAGTCCCTGAAAGGCAAAGAAGTCGTCTTGTACGTTTCCTTCCATGAGGACACGACGAAGGAACTGGCAAAGGGCTTCAAAGAGAAGACGGGCTGCGAAGTGAAATTCATCCGCCTGCCGACCGGCGAGGCCGTAGCGCGCCTGATCGCAGAGAAGGACGCGCCGAAGGCCGACGTTTGGCTGGGCGGCACCATCGACGCGCATGAGAAAATGAAAGCCGAAGGCATCACGACGAAATACACGTCGCCGGACGAGAAGAATCTGCCTGCCGCCTATGTGGACAAAGACGGCTTCTGGAAGGGCACCTATCTGGAGACGCTGGCCATCGGCGTGAACGAAGCTCGTTTCAATAAGGAATTCAAGGGCAAAGTGGAAATGCCCACGAAACTGGAAGATCTCCTGAATCCTGCCTTCAAGGGCGAGATCATCATGCCGGATCCGGCGAAATCCGGAACGGGCAGCACCCTGCTCACCTCCGTAGTGCAGTGCATGGGAGAGGAAAAAGGTCTGGAACTCCTGAAGGGCATCAAGGCGAACGTGGCGCAGCTTACGCCGTCCGGCTTCACGCCGGCGCAGAAGTGCGGCGCGGGCGAGTTCCTGATCACGGTGAACTTCCTGTCCGATCAGATGAACGTCAGCAACAAGGGCCAGAAGATCATCAGCACGGTATTCCCGAACGCGGGCTGGACGCTCTGCGGCGTTTCAAAGCTGAAGGGCGCGCCGCATGACGCCGCTGCGAACGCCTTCATCGACTACATGATGTCGAAGGAAGCCGGCGACGCGATGGTCAAGACGGCGAACGGCATCGCCTGCAACCCGAAGTCCATCACTCCGGCGGGCAGCAAGCCGCTGAACGAACTGCCGCTTTACAAGGAATATAATTTCGAGAAGGCCGGCAAGGAGAAAGACGCCCTCACGGCGAAGTTCGCAGGGCTCTAAGAAGAACCTATCTTCAAAAAACAATTTAGATTCGCGATTGAAAGACAGAGTGAAGCGTGGTGAGTGAAGAGTACGGAGAAATATCTCTGAACTCTCCGCTTTCCGCCTTCGCTCTTATTTCTTAGGAAGCAATGAATAAATCAGGTCATGGTTCTGTCGGGACTTATTCAGTGATTCCGTTATGAGGTGGTAGTATGCAGGCAGCTTCTGTCGGTCATGAGCAGACGGGTTGGGCGTCGGAGATCCGAGCGCTCCGCCGCGAGCCTCAGCTCTTGCTGGCCATAGGACTGCTCTTTTTGATGTTTGCGGTCTTTATCATTTATCCGTTTATCAAGCTTATTCTCGTGCCGTCGGCGGCGGACTGGCAGCTTGCCGTCACGGGCAAGGAATTTCAGGAGGCCTTCCTCCATACGCTCTTCTCTTCCCTCTTGTCCACGGCCTCCGCGATGGTCCTGGGCTTTCTATACGCCTACGCCATGAATTACACCGACCTGCCGGGGAGGCGTTTCTTTCAGGTCGTGGCACTTCTGCCGTCCATGGCCCCCACGGTGGTTTCGGGCCTTGCCTTTATCATGCTTTTCGGACGGCGCGGCTTTATCACATACAATCTCTTGGATTTGAAGGTCGACCTTTACGGATGGTTCGGCCTCTGGGTGGTGCAGACCATCGCTTTCTTCCCGCTGGCCTATATCACGATCTCGGGCGTCCTGAAATCCATCAGCCCGAATTTGGAATTGGCGGCGCAAAATTTAGGAGCCCGGGGCTTCTATCTCTTCCGCACGGTTACGCTGCGGCTGGCGACGCCCGGTCTGGCCAGCGCCTTCCTGCTGGTCGCCATCAACAGCCTGGCCGATTTCGGCAACCCGATGCTGGTAGGCGCGAATTACCACGTGCTGGCGACGGAGGCTTACGCGCAGGTGGTGGGCGTTTGGAACCTCCCCATGGGCGCCGTCCTCTCCGTATTCCTCGTCATTCCGACGCTGATCGTCTTCTTTATTCAGCGTTATTATCTTGAAAAGAATTCCTACGTCACCGTCACCGGCAAGCCGGTCGCGGGTCTTACCCGGGTCACGGTGAGCCCGGCGGTGCGCTGGATGTTGTTTGCGTTCTGCTGTTTCATCTCTCTTTCCATCCTGTTGATCATCGGCGTCGTCTGCCTGTTCGCGTTTACGCGCAGCTTTGGCTTCGACTACACCTTTACCATGGATTACTTCATCGAGGGCGTTTTGCAGTCTTCCTCCCTGAAGAACAGCTGGATGGCCTCTATGACCACCGCCGTCGTCACCACGCTCCTCGGCATCGCGCTGGCGTTCCTCACGCTTCGCCGACGGTTCCCGGGGCGGGCGGCTATGGATTTTCTCGCCATGCTGCCGGTGTCGCTGCCGGGTACCTTCATCGGTCTCGCGCTGATCATGGCCTTCAACTCCGGCCCGCTGGAAATGACCGGCACTCTCGTCATCGTCGTCGTAGGTATGACGCTGCGTCAGCTGCCCGTAGGCTACCGGCAGGCGGTCTCCGGCCTCTCGCAGATCGAGAAATCTTTGGAACAGGCCTCCACGAATCTCGGCGCGGACAGCCTGACCACCTTCTGGAAAATTATCGTCCCCATGCTGAAGAACTCTCTTTCCGTGAGCTTCGTCTATTCCTTCATGCGGTCGATGAATACGCTCAGCACCGTTATATTCCTCATCTCGCCCGAGTGGAATCTGGCGTCCATCAATATCATGAGCCTTGCCAACCAGGGCTTTTTGACCGTCGCCAGCGCCACCGCTGTCGGCATGATGCTCACGATCTTCCTGACCTTTGGTCTCGCAAAACTCATCCTGCGCGACCAGATCAATATTTTCGATTTGTAAGGCGTGTCGATCATACGCCCTAAGGAGGAACACACGATGTCTGAAATTGTAATGGAACTGAAAAATATCAATAAGTTCTTCGGCAACACCCAAGTGATTTACGACGTGAACTTCAAGGTGCAGAAAGGCGACTTCGTCACGCTGCTGGGCCCCTCGGGCTGCGGAAAGACCACGATCCTTCGCATGATCGCGGGCTTCTATGAGCCGGACGGCGGCTCCATCACCCTCGCGGGACGGCAGATTGAGCATATCCCCCCTTACGAGCGCAATACCGCCATGGTCTTTCAGGAATACGCGCTCTTCCCCCACATGACCGTCTATGAGAACGTCGCTTACGGCCTCCATGTCCGCCATTTAGACGAGTCCGAGGTAAAACAGCGGGTGGAGGACGCCCTCAAACTCATGCAGCTGAAAGGCATGGGCGACCGCTATCCGAACCAGATGTCCGGCGGTCAGCAGCAGCGCGTGGCCGTAGCCCGCGCCCTCGTCATGAAGCCGGACGTGCTGCTTTTGGACGAGCCGCTTTCCAATCTGGACGCGAAGCTTCGCGAGTCCGTGCGGGTGGAGCTCAGGGCCATCCAGCGGGATATGGGGCTCACGACCATCTACGTCACCCACGACCAACAGGAAGCCCTCTCCATGTCCGACTCCGTCATCATCATGCAGAAAGGGCATCTGCACCAACAGGGAACGCCTCACGAAATCTATTTCGCGCCCCGCACGCCCTTTGTGGCGGACTTCATCGGCACCACGAATCTGGTGGAGGTGGAAGGAAACGACGCCCTCATCGTCACTTACGGCGACACTACGCTGATGGCGGACGCCGTCTGCCCCGCGGGCAGCGTCACCCTTTCCGTCCGCCCCGAATCCATTCGTCTGGCGGATACCGAGGACGAGGCGGAAGCGGAAAACGTCCTGCCTGTAGAGGTATCGTACAGCATGTTCCTCGGAGAGAAGGTGCGCTACTTCCTGAAAGACGCCACCGGCCGCGAATGGCTCGCCGACATCTTCGACCCCGGCCGCCGTATCTTCGAAGGCAAAGTCTGGATGTATTTCCGCGCCGACAGGACCCACGTCATCACGGAAAGCGGGGAATAAGACCAATCTCATTTTGAGCAGGTGAACAGATGCTTGAAGGATTAAAAAAACAGGTTTGCGTTGCAAACCTTGAATTGGTGCAGCGCGGCGTCGTGATTTACACTTGGGGCAACGTCAGCGGTATCGACCGGAAGGAAAATCTCATGGTGATCAAACCCTCCGGCGTGGACTACAACGGCATGAAGCCCGAAGACATGGTGGTCGTGGACCTCGAAACCGGCAAAAAGGTCGAAGGAAACTATAATCCGTCCTCGGATACGCCGACGCATCTTGCGCTTTACAGAGCATTCCCTTCCATTGGCGGCGTCACGCATACCCACTCCGTCAACGCGGTCGCTTTCGCGCAGGCGGGAATGGATATCGCGGCCTTGGGAACGACGCACGCCGACTATTTTTACGGCGCGATTCCCTGCACAAGAGCGCTGACGAACGAAGAAACCGAAAATGCCTACGAGCTGAATACCGGAAAGGTCATCGTGGAATGCTTTGAAGAGCGGAAACTGGACCCGACGGCGGTTCCCGGCGTGCTGGTGCGGAACCACGGCCCGTTTGCCTGGGGGAATGACGCCGCGTCTTCCGTTTACCATGCCGTGGTGATGGAGGTCGTGGCCGAGATGAACCTGAAAACCCTGCGGTTAAATCCTGCAGCCGCTATGCCCTCCTACATTTTGGACAAGCATTATAAAAGGAAACACGGCCCGGACGCCTACTACGGGCAGCAGTAAAAGCTAAAATAATCCGTATCACGCAAAACGCAAGGGAGGAAACCATCATGTCGAACATCGAAAAAGTAAACGAATTCCTGAATAAAGCCAAGGTCTTCTATTTCCTGACCGCCGACGGCGACCAGCCCAAAGGCCGCCCATTCGGGTTCCACATGCTGGTGGACGGCAAACTCTATTTTTGCTGCGGCACCTTCAAGAACGTCTACAAACAACTGACTAAGAATCCCAAAGTCGAGGTATTGGCGGTCATCGACCGCGACTTCATGCGCTATGACGGCGTCGCAAAAGTGGTGAAAGACGACGCCCTGCTCGCGAAAGTCCGCGAGATCATGCCGGAAATCATGGCCATCTATGACAAGAACAACTGGGAAATGGGCCTCTTCTATCTGGAAAACGGCCACGCCGAGATTCGGGGCATGATGGATTTGATAGAGGAGTTTGACGTATAAAAATTTAGAAGGATTCTGTTTGCATCAATAAACAGCGAGGGGGCATGGCAAAACTGCCATGCCCCCTCGCTGTTATTTTGGGAACAGTATTCGTTTATTATCGGCTTGCTCTCATATCAGCCAATTACTTCCGCCATTGGCGCAATCGTTACGCCCGCCTGTTTCAGCGCGGCGCTGATTTTTTCCGCGAAGAGCACCGCTTTCGGCGAGTCGCCGTGCAGGCAGATGCTGTCCGCAGCAATCTCGATTTCCTTGCCCGTAATCGTTTTGACGGTGTGGTTTTTCACCATCGAAACGACGCGGGCGATGGCCACATCCTCGTCCGTGATCATCGCACCCGGCTTGCTCCGGGCCACCAGCGAGCCGTCCTCCTCGTAGGCGCGGTCGGCGAAGACTTCCTTTGCCGCGCGCAGACCTACCTTTTTCGCTGCCGCGACGAGCTTCGAGCCTGACAGGCCGAGCAGGATCAGCGACGGATCGACGGCATGGATTCCCTCGCAAATCGCGCGCGCCATTTGCTCGTCCTTCCCCGCCATGTTATACATCGCGCCGTGGGGTTTCACGTGCTGGAGCTTGACGCCCGCCGCGTCGCAAAAGGTTTTCAGCGCGCCGACCTGGTAAATGACCATCGTGCGAAGCTCGTCCGCGCTCACCTGCATTTGCCGCCGCCCGAAGCCGACAAGATCGGGAAATCCCGGATGCGCGCCGACACGCACGTTGTTTTCCTTGCAAAGCGCGACGGTCTTTTCCATCACCAGCGGGTCGGAAGCGTGGAAGCCGCAGGCGACGTTAGCCGAAGAAATATGCGGCACGACCTCCGCGTCCATACCGCAGGTGTAATTGCCGAAACTTTCGCCCATATCGCAGTTGAGATCGACTTTTATCATTCTGCTCGCGCCTCCTCAGTATTTCAAATTGACATTTTTCACGTCGGTAATCAACATGTGGCCCGGCGCGTGGGTAATCACGAAGTCCGGCTTCGACTGCATGACGACGTTTTGCGGCGTGACGCCGCAGGGCCAGAATACCGGCACTTCGCCCTCGTGAATCGTCACCGCGTCGCCGTAATCAGGATGCGCAAGGTCTTTGATGCCGATGGCCTCCGGCGCGCCGATATGGATAGGAGCGCCGTGCACGCGGGGCATCTGACCGGTAATCAATACCGCCTTCGGCACCAGCGCATGAGGCAGCGGACGCATGGAGACGACCATGTTGCCGTGAAAAACGCCGGCGGATTCGCAGGGAATGTTCGTGTCGTACATCGGCACATTCTTCCCTTCCTCGATCTGACGCACGGGCACGTCCGCCGCCAGCAGATCCCCCTCGAAGGAGAAGCTGCACCCGATCAGGAAGCTGACGAAATCGTCCTGCCAAAGCTCAGACACGTCCGTATATTCGCCGACGAGCTCGCCTTTCTTGTAGAGGCGATACTTCGGCAAGTCGGTGGCGATGTCCGCGCCGTCCGCTATCGTATGCAAAAGCCGCAAGCCGACGTCGCTGACTTCGAGCAGCGGACAGGGCTTCGGGTTTCGCTGGCAGAAAAGCAGGAAGTCATAAGCCAGCGCCTTCGGCAAAATCACGAGATTCGCCTGCGCATACCCGTCGCACATGCCGGAAGTCTGCCCGGTGAGTTTCCCCTCGCGGATCAGTTTCCGTACCTCTGCAGGTTTTGCTTTGCTGTAGTCCATTGTGGTTCCCCCTATAAAGAGTAAAGAGTGAAGAGTGGAATTGAGAGCGTTTTATCTTCACTCTCAACTCTCCACTCTCAATAAAGCTTTTGCGCGTCTTCCGCGCTGATCCGCACGAAATGCACCGTGTCCCCCGGCCTTGCCTGCGCGAGCTTCGGCAGGTCGAAGGAAAGAACCGTCCCGATTTTCGCGTAGCCGCCCGCCGTCTGATGGTCGGCCATCAGGATGATCGGCACGCCGCCGGAGGGCACCTGGATCGAACCGAACACGATCCCGTCGGAAACGATGTCCGTACCGCTTATGCTCTCGACTTCCGGCCCGTCGAGGCGGAGCCCCATGCGGTCGCTGTTCGGGCTGATTTCGTAAGCGGCCGAGAAAAACGTATCAAGCCCCGCCGCCGTGAAGTATTCCTCCTGCGGGCCGGGAACGACACGCACCGTAATCTCGCTTTCATAAACGGGCGGCTCATAGCACAGGTCCGTCGGCGTCCAATCGTCGGCGGCAAGCGTCGGCAAAACGTCGCCCGCTTTCAGCGCCCGTCCCTCGAAGCCGCCGAGCTTCGCGCTGACATCCGTGGAGCGGCTGCCCATGACCAGCGGCACGTCGACGCCGCCGCGCACGGCCAGATAGCCCCGGCAGCCGGAGACCGCCATGCCGACGGCCAGCGTCTGCCCTGCCTCGGCGCGAATTGCCTGATAGCGTGCAACCGGCGCGCCGTCCAGCTTTGCCTGCATATCCGCGCCCGTCAGCGCGAACCATGCCGCCGACTGAAATTCCAGCGTCGCTCCGAGAAACGTCATTTCCAGCACGGCCTCGCCCTTCGTATTGCCGACAAGGGCGTTGGCCGCCTCATAAGCGGCGGCGTCCATCACGCCGGAAGGGCGTATGCCGCTGGACTGATAAAAGAACCGCCCCTCGTCCTGCACCGTCGTCAAGGGGCCGGGCGTTTTCACGAGAATGCTCATACCGCGCCGCCCTCCTTCTTTTGCCGCTCGTATTCCTCGGGCGAGATCGGCACGAAGCGGATATAATCGCCCGCCTCGCAGAGCACGGGCTTTTCACGTTTCGGATCGTAAAAATCCACGGGCGTCATGCCGATGAGCCGCCAGCCGCCCGGCGAGGCCATCGGATACACCCCGGTCTGGCTGCCGCCGATGCCGACGGACCCGGCAGGAATCGAGACGCGGGGCGATTTGAGCCGCGGCGCGGCGATGCGTTCGTCCATACCGCCCAAATAGACAAAGCCCGGCAAGAAGCCGAGCATGTAAACGCGGTATTCCGTCCCCGCGTGGATGTCGATGATTTCTTTTTCAGATAGCCCCGTCAGCTCTGCAAGCCCCGCCAGATCTTCCCCATATTGGCCGCCGTAGCAGCAGGGAATTTCCAGCACGCGCTTTTTCTCCGCCTCCACTCCCGCGCCCTCAAGGCTCGCCGCCTCGATCCGCCGGGAAAGGTCCTGCATGGAGATGACGGAAGGATTGTATTCTACCAAAAGAGAGCGGTACGTGGGGATCATCTCCCGCACGCCCGCTACCTTTGCCGCCAGCAGGGATTTTTTCAGCACGTTGACCTTTCGGTTCACGTCCTCGGAAATCACGTTTCCGAAGTCCGCCACCAGCGCCCTGTCCCCCGCCGGAAGGATTTTCATGTTGTCCATGATTTATTTCGTCGCTTCCAAGAACTCGTCCAGAACCGCCTTGCGCATCTTCTCGAAAAGCTCCGGCTGCTTGCCGCCCACCGGCTTGCCGTCGATGTGGTCGACGCGGACGCAGAGATTCGAAGAGCTCGTGACGAGAACTTCCTCTGCGTTCATCAAATCGTTCAGATAATACGGCGTCTCGCTGACCGCGATGCCCAGCTCTTTGCACTTCTTGATCAGATGGGCGCGAGCAATGCCCGGCAGGATCAATTCGTCCGTCGGCGCCGTGAACAGCTTGCCGTCTTTGATGATATGGCAGTTGCTGTGCGCGCACTCGGTCACGCGTCCGCCCGGACGGTACAGGATCGCCTCATGGCAGCCGGCCTTCTTGGCCTTCTCCGCCGCCATGACCGACGGGATCAGGTTCAGCGTCTTGATATTGCAATGGAAGAACCGGGTGTCCGGCTCGGTGATGACCGAAACCGCCTTCGTGCCGTCGTTGATTTCCGCCGGAATCAACATGACCCAGAGGTTGCCTTTGCCCTCGGTGAATACGTGGTTGCGGATGCCCGTGCCGCGCGTCACCTGATAATAGACGAACAGGTTGCCCGTGTCCACTTTCTTGACGAGGTCGTTCAGGAGGTCTTTCAATTCCTGCTTCGTCACCGGCATATTGATGTCCAGCAGCGCCGCGCTGTTGAAAAAGCGGTCCACATGGTCGTCAATCGCGAAAATGTGATAATTGCGCGCCGGACCCGCGTCGTAAACGCCGTCGCCGAACCAATGGGAACGGTCGTTCATCGGGATCGACATATTTTCCAGCTCGTCATACTTTCCATTGTAATAACCAAGGTTTTTCATTCTGTGATTTCCTCCTCAAATCTCTTCAATAATATTATACCGCGGCGCGTTGTGCCAGTTCCGCGTCGATTTCGGCCGCCAGCGCGTCAAGGATTTCCTGCTCCACGCTCTCGTCGAAACCGTCCACGTGGGTCACGCGCTCGTGGGTGATGCCGTCCACGCTGCCGATTTCCACCGTTTCCTTCATATAATCCGCCGCCCAGTCATAAGACGGCATCAGGTGCTTGCCGTCAAGGATCGACAAATAAGCGGCAAGACCGTAAGCGCCCCAGTTCGAGACGCTGGCGATGACCAGATGGTCGACCTTCACGACGCAGGGCACGAGGGACAAATCTTTCTCAATCACGTCCGCCACGTTGCCCATGCCGATCTCGTTGCCGCCGTCGCCGACGCCCACCGTAGCGATGGAATATTCGGGCGCGATCTGGAACAGCACGTCCGTCGGCGCGTTATGCTCGCGGATCGAGACGCCGCGCATATTCGCGTAATCGTTCTCCGCGTTCAGCCCGCAGCGCTCCACCGAAATCATGCCCACCGGCTGATGCTCGGAAATCATCTGATGGAAGAAGCCGGCCTCCACGCCGACCTCTGCCGGGATGACCTCAAAGCCCCGGATCGTAAACAGTTCCGCATTTTCCGGCTCGGTGACGATGACCGGGCGGAAGCCCATATCCCGAAGCACGCTGGCCAAAACCGCCGTGCCCGTCGGCCCGTCCGTTTCCGGGTAGCCGGCCACGTAAAAGCCTGTCGTCAGGAAAACAACGCCCCGCTTCCACGAATAGATCTCCTCCGCGGCCAAGCGGCAATAATCCGCATCCATATAGGGCCGCAGCTTCGTCATGCCCCGTTGGGAATGGCGAAGGATAATGTCCTCGATGCGCTCCATACATTCCACCTCCGAAAAAATAAAAGCCCCATAACGGAGATGCAAAATTCGCACCGCCGCCGCAAGGCTTCATAGCCGTCAAACTGTTTCCAGCCCATGGAAGAGTATAGCACTCCGAGTTTTCTTTGTCTATCGAAAACGCTATGTATTACGGTATACATAACGGGACGTTTGCGCTCCTCCCGCCCGTTTCATTCTCCTATCCCAGCATACCCAGCGCCACGCCGCAAAGGCCGGAACCCAACAAAACGTGAATCACGTTCACTTTCCTTCGGACGGCGATAAAGGCTAACAGGAGAACCGCTGCGTTTTTCAGATCGAATCCTGCTTTCAAAGACGCCAGCTCCGTCGGGAACCGCTCCGCCCCGAAGAGGGACAACGCGACGAAGGAAAGCCCCGCCGCGCAAATCAGAGCGACGACGGCAGGACGCAGGCCGTTCAGCACGCCGCGAATCCAGCCGATACTGCCGTACCGGTAAAAAAGACGCGCCACGAAAAGGCAGAGCAGGAACGACGGCGCGGCAAACCCCAACGTCGCAGCCACCGAACCGGGAAATCCCGCGACTTTCATGCCCGCGAAAGTCGCCGCGTTGATCCCGATAGGCCCCGGCGTCATCTGGGAGATAGTAAAGACGTCAATGAACTCGGAAAGAGTCAGCCAATGGTAATCGTCCACGACGCAGGCCTGGATCAGCGGCATCGACGCGTAGCCGCCGCCCACGCAGAAAAGCCCGATCTTTGCAAATTCCCAAAACAAAACCATGCACAACATCAAAGCGCCCGCCCCTTCCTTCAATCATACTCCGGAGAACGAAGCAGCAGCAATCCCAAAACGCCGTCCATGACCACGAGCAGCATCAGGTTTACGTCGAAATAGAAATTTGCGACGAAGGTTCCGACGAGAATCACCAGCGGAATCGCCAACCGTTTTTTGCACTGCTTGCGGACGAGATCGACAGCCACGTTGACAATCAGCGCCGTCGCGCCGCATTGCATGCCTTTCAGCAGCAGCCGCACCAAGGGCGACTGGATAAAAAAGTCATACGCCTGGGAGATGATGGAAAGCGTAATCAGCGGCGGCAGTATCGTGGCGAAAAGCGCCGTCAAAGCGCCCGGGATTCCCGCCATACGATAGCCCAGCAAGATCGCCGCGTTGACCGCCACCACGCCGGGAAGCGACTGCGCGATAGCCACAAGGTCAAGGGTCTCCTTATCCTCCAGCCAGCCGTATTCGTCCACATATTTCGCTTTGAGCAGGGGAATGATGACGAATCCTCCACCCACGGTGAAGGCGCTGATCAAGAAAGTCGAGCAAAACAGCGCGCGATAAAAATGGGAGCCGCGCTCCGGCAATTTCTCCTCCGGCACAACTTCCCCCTCCTTCGAACCATCTTGGAAAAAGTATACCCCGAACCGCGAAAAAGCGCAACATCGCGCCCTTTTCCCACGTTACAAAAAAATTTCAAAATTTGTTGTTTTGACGTATTGACTTTTTGACTTTTATGAGTATAATAATACTTGAAAAGAGGATTTATCAAGAGTCCTCCGAAAAGTCAAAAAGAAAAAGCCGAAAGGCGAGGCAGGAAACGAAGAATCATTCGCTTCCTATTTAGAAAGGAGATTGATTACTATGTTTGGACTGGTACCGTTTGGAGCAAGAAAGGATTTGGCAAGAAGAGAGGACCCGTTCTCCCAGATTTTCGACGTATTCAACGAGCCGTTCTTCCGCAGCGGCCTCGCCCCCTTCTCCTCGAACTGGGGCGCGCAGTCGTTCCGGGTGGACGTCAAGGACAACGGCGACGCCTATGAGCTGACGGCGGAGCTGCCCGGCATGAAGAAGGAGAACATCGCGCTCTCCTATGAGAACAGCTACCTGACCATCGAGGCGAAGCATGAGGAGCAGAAGGACGAAAAGGACGACAATGGCAGCTACATCCGCCGCGAACGCTCGACGGGCAGCATGTCCCGCTCGTTCTACATCGACGGCATCGACGAGTCGAAGATTGGCGCGGAATTCACCGACGGCGTGCTGAAGGTCGACCTGCCGAAGCAGACGGAAGCCGAAGTCTCCCGTAAAATTGACATCAAGTAAACCTACAGTTATACTCCCCCTTTCTTTCGTAAAAGGAGCCGCAAGCAAAACGCTTGCGGCTCCTTTGTTGTGTATGCTTTTATTTCAATCCGAATTTTTCCCGCAGATACTTTCCGATAATCTCGCCAATGATTTTTTTCGCTTCGGCGTCCGGATGCAGGCCGTCGGTGGTCAGCGCTTCCTTCAGCTCGCCGTTTTCGTCGAGTAGAGGCGTCGCCACGTCCACAGCATAGGGCTGCTCCATGATCCATTCGTTGATAGCGCGTTGCTCGGCTTTCCAGCTCCAAGCCGCCGGCTCGATATCCCAAACCTTTGCCATCAATCGCGGGCAGATCGGCGTCGCCGTCGCGAACACAGGCGTGATATTGTGAGCGCGGCATTTCTCCGCGAGGAGCGAAAGCCGCTGTATCGTAGCGGAAGCAGGCGCGCCGACGCGGAAGTCGTTGACGCCGCCCATAATCACCAGATATTTCGGCTCGAAGGGCAGCACATCCCGCTCAAACCGCTGCAGCAAATCGTAAGTGCTGTCGCCGCTCTTGCCAAGGTTCTTGACCGGGAGGCCCGCATAACTTTCCCAACAATAAAGTGCGCGGGAAGGCGGCGTCATCACAGCGCCGCCGCCGTGGGTGATACTGTCTCCGAGAGCCGCAACGGTTACCGGCGCATGCACGGAAAAATTTTCCGGCTCCGACCAGTCGCTCCACTTCCTCCCATTGCCGTCCAGGGCGCGGACGCGCCACGAATAATCGCCTTTCAACCCTAGCGGCGCCTCGTCGTAAAGCACCGGTTCATAGGTATAGTAATGGCGCACGCGCTCC
>JAEERZ010000255.1 GCA_016286075.1 Selenomonadaceae bacterium | reverse complement strand
AAGTATAAAGGACGATTGTGTCAGAAGTGTGTCGAAACGAAAAAAAGTTGCAAATTATTGCCTTGCCCTGAAAAACGGACAGCGTGCTTTGATGCATTGGCTGTTTTGCGGCCAGAATCCGCAGACAACTTTTTCGGATTCCATCTTTACGCCGAAATGTTTTTCGACAAAATCAATAGCTGTCAAAACGGACAGGAAAGAATCCCGTTTGCAGCAGCGGGGGCCGCCAATCTCGCCGATCCTAGCCAGGGCTTTCGAGGTCATCTGATGGGATAATGCGAAGGGTTCGTTGGTAAGCGGCGTCGATTTCGAGATAATGGACATAAACATTCCCGTGCTTATGCCCGCGCCGCAGGCGCCCCAGAATCCGCAGGCGCCGCCGGGAACGCTTTTTCCGCGATTCATCATTTCAAGTAATGAAGTATGAAGATCGATGTCTCCGCCGGCATTCTTGAACGCCGTCAAAAGCGCAGCGCCCACCATGACATGATGTTCCGGCCCGTGCATGTGGCAGAACGGCATTTGCATCATCTTCCGCAGAATCTCGATCGGATTTTTGGAGGTCTCGGAGGAACAAAATCCAATCAGAGCGTCCATGCCCTTTGTGTGGCAGTCGCTGCAGATGTAATGGCCGTTGGTGCATTTTGTCTTGCTTGCCTCCCGCTTATGGCAAAGAGCGCATTCCATCGTTTCGTCGTTTTCCGCGTAGACGAGCGGCGACTTGCAAATCAAACATTCCTCGCTCATGGTAAGTCTCCTTTGGAAGGTTATTCTATGCTCCGCGCGGAAGAATACCAAGCTCTGTCCGCACGAAAAGGAGTATGGTTGTTTATTCCCGGTAATGGTAATGCGCGTTATATTCCACTTTGCGGCTCGGCTGCAAGTCTTTTATATCCGCGTGGAGGAACGGAGCCATTGCCGCCCAGGTCACCTCGAAATTGTCGAGAAACGCCGTATGCCATGATTTCGGGACGATGCAGAGGCGGGAATCGGGAATCATTTGGTGCGCCTCCATCATGGCGGCGATGGGAGCGTGGTCGTCCTCGTCTCCCGCGATGAGCAGGACAGGGCAGCGAATCGCGCCGAAGACCTCCGCGCCGACGTTCATTTGGCTCCAGAAGTTCATGTAATCTGTCCAAAACTCCTGCAATCTTTCCGGTTCCGGCATGATTCGCTTTTGCTGCTCGATAAAAGCCTTGTCGATTTTCTCCATGTCGGCGACATTCAATGTGCCTGCCGTAAAAAATCCGGGGTGAAGTGTGCCCGCGCCGATAGCGGCGATGCGTTCCACCGCTTCAGGGTACATGGCGGCGACCTTGTAGGCGGTATACGCGCCGTCGCTGAATCCGATAATCGTGGTCGGCGCGTCCGTGATTTTCCGCATCACGGCAATCATGTCGTCAGCTTTTTGTTCATAAGTCAAAGGATTATGGCCGATTTCCGAGCGTCCATGTCCGCGCGTCGAAACGACAACGACCTGATGATCCGTCCGCAGACGGTCGATGATGCTTCCCATTTCATAAGGCGTACCTACGCCGCCGCCGTGAAAGACGAAAATCGGCTGTCCTTTGCCGTACACCTCATAGTAGATTTTCGCATCGTCCGCCTGGACGTAATGGCCGACAGCCGGGTTGTTGCCGTAAGGCGTATCGCTGCCCCTGACGCTTTCCGGCTGCATGAAATAGCGAATCGGCGACGTTTCTGCGGCCTGCCCGACGGCGGAAAAGACGCTTCCAAAGAGCAAAAGCACACTGAGAAATGCAACGGCAAGTTTCTTTTTCATTTCGTTTCCTCCTCGATGATTTTCACGCGTCCGGTCTTGACGCGTTTTGCGTGGGGATAATCGCCGTCGATATGCCCCAGCGTCACGAAGGCGCGGCAGATATAATTATCCGGCACGTCCCACGCTTTAAGGAGCTTCTGCCCTTCCTCGGTGACGAAGGTTTCCTCGGCGCGGGAGACGATACAGGAGGCAAGCCCAAGCTCCGTCGCCATCAGCACGATATTCTCCGCCGAGCAGAACGCGTCGGCGACGCTGAATAGGAAATCCTGCTGCCCGAACAGCGCGACGACGGCGGGCGCACCGTAGAAGCCGTCTTTGATATGCGGATCGTCAATGATGCTGGGCTGCTCATCGGAAACGTGGCCGCCGATCAGCCGCGAGCGGTCGAAGGGCAGGAAGTTGAGCTTTCCGATCAGCCGCGTCAGTTTCGCGTCGCGGACGCCGACAATCATGCTGCGCTGCGCGCCGCCCGCGTTCGGCGCAGCGGCGCCCGCCTCCAAGATCTTTTCCATTTCTTCATGCGTGATTTGCTCCGCCGTGTATTTCCGAATCGAGCGGCGGCGATGGATGAGTTCCAAAAGCTCCATGATGTTCTCCTTATACGGTCTTATACGGTCTCGAAAACGTGGATTTCCAGTTCGCCCCGGATGATCTTGTTGACCGCCTCGATTGTTTCGGTGAAATAATCCTTTTTCATGTGCTCGTCCAGCCCGTCTTGGTCCTGCCATTTTTCAAGGAAAAAATACTCGTTGCTCTCCGCCTTTGTCTCGCGCAGGATGTCGTAGCTGACGTTTTTCTCCTCCTGCCGGCTTTTGTCCGCGAGGGCGTGCGCCAAGTTCTTGAAATTTTCTTCCTGTCCGCTTTGGACCGTGCATTCTGCGAATACCGCAATCATTTGGATTCCTCCCATTCTTTTCGTATTGATTGTATCTCTGTGGGCCGCTTTACGCAAGCAGCCCGCTTTCCTCCGTCGCCCAGCACTGTGGGTCGTCGGCGTAAAAGCTGCCGTTCGTCCCCTTCGCCACGGCGGGGCAGCCGCGGCACCACGGCAGGAGCTTGCACCGCGAGCATTTGCTGAATTTTTCATAGTCGCGGTACTGCTCAAAGCTTGTGACCCAAAGGTCGGCGAGCCTGTCCGTGAACGCGCTGCCCACCTTGCTTTCCGCCACGCGGCGGCAGGCATAGACGTCGCCGGAGGGCAGGATTGTCAGATGGCAGTTGCCGCAGTTGCATCCGCCGTACATCATGCCCGGTTTCGCGTCCTTGGGGATTTGGAACGCGCCGGTTTCGTAGTCGTAAAGCGTCCAAAGATGATCCTTTTTGTTGAAATACGTCTCGCAGCCTTCCGTCTCGTACTCTTTGAATTTCTTGTCGCAGACGGCGAGCAGTGTACGGTATTCCTGTGCGGTCAGCGTTGCGTCGAGATCGCCGCCGCTGGGCACATAG
>JAEERZ010000254.1 GCA_016286075.1 Selenomonadaceae bacterium | reverse complement strand
TTTCTTCTCGAACTACATTTACAGCGAAGAGATTCCCACGGTGTTCCCGAAGTCCATGCCCAACGCCTTCATCTACACCATGAACATAACGGAAGCGCATGTGGAGCAGTTCAAGATGCGGGAGCGGCTGGGGATTTACGAGGGCTCTGCGGCGCGGATCCTGCGAGCGGAGACGAAAACCCTCTGGGCGTACAATACGTATCAATTCAGCGACTACTCGAAGTATGAGTCCTCGATCTTCAACGAGCCGGAAAAGGCGGCGTACCGCAAAGAGGTTTTCCCGAAGCAGTGCGCGGAAGCATATGAAATCGGCAAGGCGCTTGTTTCTTGAAGTGGAACGGAATATGCGAAAGGAATTGACGACGAAGGAACTGATCGCCCGTTCTCTTGTCAAGCTGTCGGAGACGAAGAGCATCGACAAGATCACGATCCAGGAAATCGTGGCGGACTGCGGGCTGACGAAGACGACCTTTTACAACCATTTCCAGGACAAGTACGACCTGATCGTCTGGGCCTACGCCGAGCCGGTGCGGAGCATCGCGGGCCGGACGGGCGGCGGCGGGTACACGCTGGGCAGCGCCATCTACGACATTCTCCGCTATTTCGACGACAACAGGAAATTCATCCTGAACGCGCTGAAGAACACATCGGGGCAGAATTACTTCCTGCATTATGTGGCACGGGTCCATTTCACCATACTGCGGGATTTTGTGGCGGCCCAAAACGGCTTCGCGAAAGTGCCCCGGCGCTTGGAGGCGCTGCTGAAGCTCTACGCCTACGGAAGCGTGCAGATGGTCTGCGAATGGCTGCTGGACGGGACGCCGATTCCGGCGGAGGAATTCGCGTCCTTTTTGGAGGCCGGCGTGCCGGAGGAAGCGAAGCCCTATGTGTACGGGAAACAGGAACCGGCAAGTTGACGATTTGGCGAAATGGTAAATTGAAAACCGGCGGGGAAATGATAAAATGAATATAGTATGATGTTTTTTCGTTTTGACGAAAGGAGAGAAAGAAATGAGTATGCACGGATTGACAAAGGGCACCCCGTTGGAGCAGCTTTCGGAAATGATGGCGAAGGCCGAGGCCAACGGCACGATGATGTACTATGCGCTGGCGCGTCTCGCGAAGGAGCAGGGACTGGACGACGCGTCCAAGACCTTCATCGAGGCGGCGAACCAGGAGGCCGTGCACGCGGGATTCTATGCGACGCTGAACGCCAAAGTGCCGCAGGACTTCTGGACGCTGGTGCGGGGCTGCATGGCCGCCGAATACGCCGGCGAGAAAAATATCAAGGGATTCGCCGACAAGTTCCGTGAAGCGGGGCTCTCCGAAGCCGCCGACGAGATGGAGATTTTCGCGAAGCAGGAAGGCCATCACGGCGAAATACTGGAGGCCCTTCTGAAAAAATACAAGCCGGAGACGCTGGACGTGGCGGGCAAGAAGATTTACGTCTGCGGCTGCTGCGGCTTCGAGTACATCGGCGACTTGGACGCGGAGCCGGAGGACTACGTCTGCCCGATCTGCGGCATGCAGAAGAAAGTGTTCAAACTGAAAGCATAGAAAGGAAATGACAGATGAAACGCCGGGAATTCATCAAGGCCGTCGGCGTCGGGGCCATCGGGCTGATGGCGGGAGATTACTCGATCATTGCGGAAGGAAGGGAAAAGCCAATGGAAATCAAGGCAGTCAAGCTTTATGAGAACGGTTTCATGACACAGCCCTTTGCCATGGGGCTGGAGGACGGCGAGGACAAGTTCGACAAAAACGTGAAATACCGCAGCACCCTGCAGAATTTCCTCATCGACGCCGGCGACGAAGTGATTCTCGTAGATACGGGGATGCCCCTCGAGACGCCGGATATGGCGGTGGACGTGAACGCGCCCATCTATCTCGGGTCGCGGATTGACGACTATGTGACGGCGCTTTCCAAGCTGGGCTACAAGAAGGAGCAGGTGACGAAGATCCTCGTCACCCACAAGCACCCCGACCACACGGGCGAGCTTCGCAGCTTCCCCAACGCGAAAATCTACATTTCCCGCGTCGAGGCGGACGCCATGGAGCTGAAGGGCGACAACGTCGTCCGCGTGGACTTTGAGGACGGCCCTTACGAGAACTTTGACAAGAGCCAAAAGATCGCCGACGGCGTTTATTACATCTTCGCCCCCGGCCATACCGCAGGCAACAGCATCGTCATTGCGGAAGCCGGCGGCCTGCATTACATCATCCACGGGGACGTGACCTACACGGATGAAGCGCTCTACCAAAACAAGCTGTCGGTGGCCACCGAGGACAAGGCGGCAGCGCGGGACACGCTGAACAAGGTCCGCTCGTTCATCGAAAGCCACAAGACGGTCTATCTTTCCACCCATACGCCGCTGGGCTATGAGAACTTAGACGCGAAGAAGGTCGTCAATTTAGCCGATATGCCCGCGCCGATTCCGCCCGCGATGAATTACGGGGAGCAAAAGGCCACGGGCAAATACGTCTGCTCCGTCTGCGGCACGGTTTACGACCCGGCGGTGGGCGACCCGGAGCACGGCATCCCCGCGGGCACGGCCTTCGAGGACCTGCCCGCCGACTGGAAATGCCCGGTCTGCAAGCAGGGCAAGGACAAGTTCAACAAAGCGTAATCATTGTAAACGCAGGAGGATATGATAATGACCAAAGCGGAAATCATCGAGAAAGTGAAAGACCTGATCGCGGCGCCGAGCTGCTACGGACCGCTCAAAACACTGGCCGAGGAATGGCTGGAGGCGGTGGACACGCCTGACGAAAAGGCCATGAGCGCGAAGCTCGTCGCCGAGCTGGAGGCGGACGTACAGACCGCCGAGGATTCACTCGGCTTCTTCGAGTCGGAGGAAGGCAAAAAAATCGTCGGCGAGGAATTCGCGTCCAAGATGGCGGCGCATTTCAAGGAATTGATCGCCTCCGGCGGCAAATGGTGCGACTGCCCCGCCTGCACGGCGGGACGGGCCATCCTGGACAACAAAGAAGTCATTTTATAAAAGGAGTGTTTCGTGATGGGAAAATATTTTGCAGACATCATCGACAACGTTCCAAGCCGCGACTACGGCATCGAGGGGCTGACCGTCCATGTGGACCACACTTCGACGGGCACGGTCTATTTCGTCAGCGCGGAAAAGGAAGTGCCGTTCCCGGAGCACGCCCACGCCGCCCAGTGGACCATCGTGGTCAGCGGCGAGTGCCGGTTCACGGCGGAGGGCAAAACCACGACCTAC
>JAEERZ010000020.1 GCA_016286075.1 Selenomonadaceae bacterium | reverse complement strand
GAAGGTGGAGGAGTCACTGCGCGAGGAAGGGCTTTCCCGGTACGACCTCGGGCGCGAGAAATTCCTGGAGCGCGTCTGGGCGTGGAAGGAAAAATTCGGCAGCCGCATCATGTCGCAGCTTCGTTCTCTCGGCTCGTCCTGCGACTGGGCGCGGGAGCGCTTCACGATGGACGAGGGCTGTTCGCGGGCGGTGCGCGAGGTGTTCGTCAGCCTTTACGAAGAGGGGCTGATCTATCAGGGCATGCGGATTACGAACTGGTGCCCGCGCTGCAATACGGCGCTGTCCGATCTCGAGGTTGAGCACGAGACGGAGCAGGGTCATCTTTGGCATCTGCGCTATCCTGTGGAGGGCTCGGACGAGTTCGTGGAAATCGCCACGACGCGTCCGGAGACGATGTTCGGCGATACGGGCGTGGCGGTCCATCCTGACGACGAGCGTTATAAGCATCTGATCGGCAAGACGCTGATCCTGCCGGTGGTGGGGCGGCGCATTCCGCTGTTCTCCGACGAATACGTCGATCCGAAGTTCGGCACCGGCGCGGTGAAGGTGACGCCGGCCCACGACCCGAACGACTTCGAGATGGGCGCGCGGCACGATTTAGAGCAGGTAAAGGTCATCGAGAACGACGGCACGATGGGCGAGGGCGCGGGTAAATATGCGGGTCTCGACCGCTACGAGTGCCGCAAGCGTCTCGTGAAGGAACTGGAAGAGACGGGCGTCTTGGTCAAGACCGAAAAGCACGAGCACGCGGTGGGCCATTGCTCGCGCTGCCATACGACGGTGGAGCCGTTGGTGTCGAAGCAGTGGTTCGTGAAGATGGAATCGCTGGCGAAGCCCGCCATCGAGGCGGTGAAGGACGGGCGGATTCAGTTCGTGCCGGAGCGTTTCGCAAAAATTTATACGGGCTGGCTCGAAAATATCCGCGACTGGTGCATTTCCCGTCAGCTTTGGTGGGGACACCGGATTCCGGTCTGGTACTGCGACGACTGCGGCGAGGCGTCGGCTTCCCGCGAGGACCTCACGGTTTGCCCGAAGTGCGGCAGCAAGAATATCCATCAGGACGAGGACGTGCTCGATACTTGGTTCAGCTCCGGCCTCTGGCCTTTTGAGACGATGGGCTGGCCGGAGGACACCGAGGAGCTTCGCCATTTCTATCCGACCAGCGTTTTGGTGACGGGCTACGACATCATTTTCTTCTGGGTCGCCCGCATGGTGATGCAGGGGCTGAAATTCGGCAAGGACATCCCGTTCCGCCATGTGTTTATCCACGGGCTCGTCCGCGACAGCCAGGGGCGCAAGATGTCGAAGTCGCTGGGCAACGGCATCGACCCGGTGGAAGTCATCGACAAGTACGGCGCGGACACGCTGCGCTTCATGCTGGTGACGGGGAACACGCCGGGCAACGATCTGCGCTTCTATTGGGAGCGCGTGGAGTCGGCGCGGAATTTCGCGAACAAGCTCTGGAACGCGTCGCGCTTCATGCTGATGAATCTTGAAGGCTTCGACAAGAGCTTTGTGCCGGAAAAGGACGATTTCGAGCTTTCCGACCGCTGGATTCTCTCGCGTTATGCGAAGACCGTGGCCGGCGTCACCGAGAATCTGGAAAAATTCGAGCTGGGCGAAGCGGCCCGCGCGATTTACGAATTCATTTGGAGCGAGCTTTGCGACTGGTATATCGAGCTGGCGAAGCCGCGCCTCTACGACAAGGAGAACGAGCGTCCGCGTCGGACGGCGCAGTATGTGCTGGGTTATGTACTGGAGCACACGCTGCGGCTCTTGCATCCGTTCATGCCCTTCATCACCGAGGAAATCTGGCAGCGCGTACCGCATGAGGGCAAGAGCGTGATGGTCGCGGATTGGCCGACGGGCGAGGAAGGAAAAATCGACGAGGCGGCGGAAACTGCCATGACGGCCGTCATGGAGACGATCAAGGCCATCCGCAATATGCGCGCCGAGGCGGGGGCGCAGCCGGGCAAGAAGAGCGAGGCGATTCTCCATATCGCGGACGAGGCGCTTCGCAAGGTCTTCGCGGAGAACGAAGGCTATCTTCGCGGACTCGCGGACACGGAACCGCTGACGCTCTGCGGCGCGGACGCGGCGAAACCGGAGAACGCCATGACGGCGGCCGTGGGCGGCGTCGGCGTCTATCTGCCGTTGAAGGGTTTGATCGACGTTGAAAAGGAAACCCAGCGACTGACGAAAGAACTGGAAAATCTCGACCGGGAAATCGAGCGCGCGAAAAAGAAGCTCTCGAACGAGAATTTCACCGCGAAGGCGCCCGCCGACGTCGTGGAAAAGGAGCGCGCGAAACAGAAAGACTACGAAGAAAAGCGCGCGGTCATGGCCGACCGGCTCCGTCATTTGGCGTCTTTGTGATACGCTCAAATTTTTGGAGTAGGAAAGTTGGAAAGTAGGAAAGTTGGAAAATCCTACTTTCCTACCTCAGAAATTTCACTGGTAAATCATAAATGAGGTTTTGCATGACATATCAACAGGCATTGGATTATCTTGCGTCGCTGAACAGGTTCGGCATGCGGCTGGGGCTTTCGCGAATCCGCAGATTGTCGGAGCTTTTGGGCAATCCGCAGGACGCGTATAAAACCGTTCATGTCACCGGGACGAACGGCAAGGGTTCTGTCTCCGCGCTGACGGCGGCGGCGCTCTCGGCCTCGGGTCGAAGGACGGGACTTTTCACTTCTCCGCATCTCGTATCTTATAATGAAAGAATGCAAGTGAACGGCGTCGAGATTTCCGACGAGGACTTTGCGCGGATGCTATCTCAGACGCGGAAAGCGGCGGAAAAAATGATGGCCGAGGGAGAGGAAAGTCCGACGCAGTTCGAGGTGCTGACGGCGGCGGCGTTCCTGTATTTCGCCGAGAAGAATGTCGATTACGCGGTCATCGAAGTCGGCTTGGGCGGGCTTTTGGATTCGACGAACATCATCACGCCCGTTGCCTCGGCTATCACGAACGTGACGCTGGAGCACGCCGATATGTGCGGAGGCACGCTGGAAGGAGTCGCGGAGCACAAGGCGGGCGTCATCAAGGACGGCGTTCCCGTGGTGACGGCGGCGAAGGGGATGCCGCTGGACGTGATTCGCCGGACGGCGACGGAGAAACATGCGCCGCTTTATGTGCTGGACGAAGATTTTTTCGTGAAGCGGATTTCACAGACGGGGATAGGGCAGACCCTTTCCTTTGACGCTCCGGCGCTTTCGATTACGGATTGGCGATACGGACTTTCTCTGGCCGCGCCCTATCAGATGGAAAACAGCGCGGTGGCGGCGACGCTTTTGGCGGTTTTGGCGCAAAAGGACGCAAGTATTTCGCTGAACGCGGCGGCGGACTCCTTTGCGCGGACGACGTGGCCGGGACGGTTTGAACGCATGGATATCGGCGGGCAGACCGTCATGGTGGACGGCGCGCACAACCCGGCGGGAATGAAAGCGCTTCGGGAAGCGCTCGATTCGACGTTCCCGACGGAGCCGCGCGTGTTCTTGCTGGGGATTCTGCATGACAAGGCAATCGACGAAATGCTCGATACCTTGCTGCGGCCGGAGGATATTGTCGTCGCGACGCAGCCGGATTCCGAGCGGGCGGAGCCGGCGGAACGGCTTTTGGAAGCGGTGAAAAAACGCGTGCGGCAGGCGGAGGCGGAGCCGGATCGGAGCCGCGCGCTGGCTCGGGCGAAACAGGCGGCGGAGGGGAAACTTCTCTGCTGCACGGGTTCGCTGTATCTGATTGGAGAATTGCGGGCACGGCTGGAAGCGGGAAAGGAGGCGTGCAGGAATGTCTGATTCGGAAACGATGAGCAGCATTGAACGGAAAAAACTGCACAGCCGCCAACGGGCGATGGAAAACCGCTGCTATTTCGCGCTTCGGCTGGAGGCCTTCTTCATCGCGCTCAATCCGTGGATTGCTTCCGGTGCTTTGGCGCTCGGCGTCTTTTTCCTGATTTGGCGCTGGATACGCGACCCCGGTTTTCATTTCCGCAGGCTTCCTTACGACGTGCCGATTGCCTTTTTTGTCCTGATCGGCGGCGCTTCCGTCGCAGTGGCGCCGGACCGGATGGCCAGTTTCTACAATTATTATGTCCTGATCAGCTCTTACCTGTTCACCTATCTTTTAGCGGGGCAGACGCTCCGGACGGAAAGGCAGCTCCAGGGCGTCCTGAAAGCGCTCGGGTACTCGGCCTTCTTCTGCGTGCTGTACGGTTTCTGCCAGTTGGCCTTCGGGCTCGATATGAACACGACCGATACGAAATGGGTGGACGGCGAGGCTTTCCCCGAACTGAAAAAACGGATTTTCTCCACATGGAAGAATCCGAACATTTTCGCCGGTTATCTGGGCGAGGTCATCGCCATGGTCTTTGCCTTCTTCATGACCGAGGAGGATCCCGGCGGACGGCGGAAATACGGCGTCGCCCTTTTGGTGCTCTTGGGAGCTTTGGCGCTGACCTATGCGCGCGGCGCTTGCTTCGCGGTCCTGCTGACGCTGGCAGGGTACGGGACGCTGAAGGATCGGCGCATATTGCTGGGCTGTATCGTCGTCTGCGCGCTTGCGCTGCTCGCGGAGCCTGTTTTGGCGGATCGGCTCATGTCCGTGTTCACCAAGACGGATACTTCTTCGGAAATGCGGCTGGCGCTTTGGGAAAGCAGCGCCGCCATGATCATGGATCACCCGCTGCTCGGCATCGGATGGGGCTCTTTCCTGAAGGTCTATCCGGAATATGATTTCTATATCAACAACGCCTCGACGGAGATGTTCCACGCGCACAATCTTTATCTGCACTATGCGGCAGAGATCGGCGTCATCGGCGCGGCCGCGTATTTCTGGTTTTTCTTCGGCACGATGCTGTCGGCGTTCAACTTGTCCATTTCGGGAGGAACCCCGTTGGTTCGGCGGTTCGAGTTAGGATGCGGGTTGGCTCTTGTCACGGTGGCTTTGGGCGGCATCACGGACCACGTGTTGTTCAATATTCCGTCGTCCATGCTCCTTTGGATGGGCTGTGCGCTGGCTATGGCCGCGCGCAGGATCAGATACGGAAGTTCCGGAAGACACAAAATGAGGGAATAAAGACCTATAAGGCGCTACGAAACGCTTGATTTTCAACGGGAAAACGATGCAAAAATGCTCGTTTTCCCGTTTTCTTGAATTTCGATATATTGTACTTTTTTGTGCACAAAAAAATAAAAAATGTCCATATATGGGAGATAGACTTTCGGGAAAATACAGTTGTCCGCATTGCGGGAATTGTCAAAAAATACGAAGGAAAGTCGGCTGTTTTACTTGACTATGAGCCCCCGGAGTGTTACACTAATACACGGAAGAAATTGACGCCCGTGAGGGCTGGAACAACTTTTTCCGAAGCGGCCTGACGGATGCGAGTAATCGGGTCGCGGCGGAAAAAGTCAGCCATCCAGGCGTCAAAATAACGGCCATTTTAGGCCGTAAATTAAAGGAGGTTTTTTAATGGTTGGAAAGAACGACATTCTTGATCGCGTTCGGAACAAGGCTCTGCAGGATAAGATCGTAACGGCCGAAGAGGCCGCCGAGTTTATCAAGCCGGGAATGAGCATCGGTACGAGCGGCTTTACGCCGTCCGGTTATCCGAAGGCTGTACCGCACGCTTTGGCTGAGCGCATGAAGAAGACACCGTTCAAAATCAATCTTTGGACCGGCGCTTCTGTAGGCCCTGAGCTTGACGGCGAATTGGCAGCGGTTAAGGGCATTGATTTCCGTATGCCTTACCAGACGAACAAGGACATACAGAAGGGCATCAACACGGGTGAGATTTCGTACTGCGATCTCGATCTGAGCGCCTCGGCGCAGATGGCCCGCTATGGCTTCATGAAGGGCAAGAAGATTGACGTTGCCATCGTTGAGGCCGCCGCAATCACGGAAGAGGGCAATCTCATTCCGACGACTTCTGTCGGTAATGCTCCGTCCTATGTCCAGACTGCGGATGTTGTCATCGTTGAGGTCAATACCTCCCAGCCGTTGGCTCTTGAGGGAATGCACGATATCTACGTTCCTCTGGATCCTCCGTATCGTCTCCCGATCCCGGTGGTTCGGCCCGACACTCGCATCGGCACGCCGTTCATTCCGTGCGATCCGGCGAAAATCAAATTCATCGTTCCGACGGATGTCACCGATAAGGTTCGTCCGCTGGCAGCGGTGGACGACGTCGCGAAGAAGATGGCGGGCAACCTCATCGACTTCCTGGATGGCGAGGTCAAGGCAGGCCGTATGCCTCAGAACCTGCTGCCGCTCCAGTCCGGCGTCGGCAACGTCGCGAACGCGGCTCTCTCCGGTTTCGTGAATTCGAAGTATGAGCACCTGACGGTTTACACCGAGGTTATTCAGGACGGCATCTTCGACATGATCGACGCCGGCAAGCTCGACTTCGCGTCCGGCACGTCGCTCACTCCGTCTCCGGATGGACAGAAGCGCTTCTACGAGAACATCGAGAAGTACAAGAAGAAGATCATGCTTCGTCCGGAGGAAATCTCCAACAACCCGGAAGTCGTTCGTCGCCTTGGCGTCATCGCGATGAACACGGCGATCGAGGCCGACATTTACGGCAACATCAACTCGACTCTTGTCAACGGTACCCGTATGATGAACGGTATCGGCGGCTCGGGCGACTTTGCCCGCAACGGCTATCTGACGATCTTCCTGACCCAGTCCACGGCGAAGAACGGCGACATCTCCTCGATTGTCCCGATGGTCTCGCATGTCGACCATGGCCAGCAGGTTGTCGATGCCATTGTCACCGAGCAGGGCGTTGCGGATCTCCGCGGCGTTTGCCCGCGTGAGCGCGCGAAACTCATCATCAACAACTGCGCGAATCCCGAGTATCGTCCGCTTCTGCAGGACTACTACGATCGCGCACTCAAGGCGACCCTCGAGAAGGGCGTAGCGCATACGCCGCACATCCTGAAGGAAGCCCTGTCGTTCCACGTAAGGCTCGCCGAGACCGGCTCGATGAAGGTTAAATAAGAGGGCGCGACCCCGTAGATAATTCATCGACTGATATTGGCGAACAAATAAAAATAGGAGGGTAAACCCATTATGAGCAATGAAAAGATCAAAGCTGAACTCGAAAAGTACGAAGCTGCCGTAGCGAAAGCTATCGAGAAGGCCCCGGAGCGTAAGCATCTCCCGGAGCAGCGCCTCTACACTCCGCTCGACATCAAGGGCGTTGAGGCCTACACCGATGAGATCGGCTTCCCTGGCCAGTATCCGTTCACCCGCGGCGTTCAGCCGACCATGTATCGCGGCCGTTTCTGGACGATGCGTATGTATGCCGGTTTCTCGACGGCTAAGGCTTCCAACGAGCGTTATCGCTATCTGATCGCGAACGGCGGCACGGGCCTTTCCTGCGCTTTTGACCTTCCGACCCAGATTGGTTATGACTCCGATGATCCGATCTCCGAGGGCGAGGTTGGTAAAGTCGGCGTTGCTATCGACTCCTTGGCTGATATGGAAGTTCTGTTCGACCAGATCGACCTCGGCAAGGTTTCGACTTCGATGACGATCAACGCTCCGGCGTCCGTCCTCCTCTCCATGTATATCGCTGTTGCTGAGGAGCAGGGCGTTCCGGCTGATCAGCTGCGCGGCACGATTCAGAACGATATCCTGAAAGAGTATGCTGCTCGCGGCACGTACATCTTCCCGCCGAAGCCGTCGATGCGTATCATCACGAACATCTTTGAGTATTGCTCGAAGAACGTTCCGAAGTGGAATACGATTTCGATCTCCGGTTATCATATCCGTGAAGCCGGTTCCACTGCTTCGCAGGAAATCGCGTTCACGATTGCCGATGGTATCGCTTACGTTGACGCCGCTATCAAGGCCGGCATGGACGTTGACGATTTCGCGGGTCGCCTCTCCTTCTTCTGGAACGCTCACAACAACGTTCTCGAAGAGGTCGCGAAGTTCCGCGCTTCCCGCCGCGTTTGGGCGAAGGTCATGAAGGAGCGTTTCGGTGCGAAGAAGCCGAAATCCCAGATGCTCCGCGTTCATACGCAGACGGCTGGTTCGATGCTGACTGCTCAGCAGCCGAACAACAACATCATCCGCGTTGCTCTCCAGACGGCAGCTGCTGTCATGGGCGGCACGCAGTCCCTCCACACGAACTCCCGTGACGAGGCGCTGGCTCTGCCGACGCAGGAATCCGTCACGATCGCTCTCCGCACGCAGCAGATCGTTGCTAACGAGAGCGGCCTGGCCGACGTTATCGATCCGCTGGCTGGCTCCTACTATGTAGAGGCTATGACCGACCGCATCGAGAAGGAAGCTTGGGACTACATCAAGAAGATCGACGAGCTCGGCGGCGCCGTTGCTGCTATCGAGAAGGGCTACATCCAGAAGGAAATTCAGGATTCGGCTTACAAGTGGCAGATGGACGTCGAGAACAAGCGCCGCATCATCGTTGGTGTCAACGAGTACACGATGGAAGAAGAGCCGCCTAAGGGCCTCCTGAAGGTTGACGCTTCCGTCGGTGTCGAGCAGTGCAAGAAGCTGGCTGACCTGAAGGCCGGCAAGCCGATCAACAAGATGACCAAGGGCCGCGACAACAACGCTGTCAAGGCTGCGCTTGCTGAGCTGAAAGACGCCTGCAAGAACGAGCACGAGAACCTCATGCCGCATATCCTGAAGGCTGTCAAGACGTATGCGACGCTCGGCGAGATCTGCAACGTCATGCGCGAAGTCTTCGGTCTCTATGAGGCTCATGTCAGCCTGTAATTCACAGGTAGGCTTCTCTAAGAAAAAGCAGGTCAGTAAATCAATTTGTTGGAGGGAATTGAATAATGGATAAAATCAGAGTTTTAGTTGCTAAGCCCGGTCTGGATGGTCATGATCGCGGTGCCAAGGTTGTTGCGCGCGCTCTGCGCGACGCCGGTTTTGAGGTCATCTACACGGGCCTCCGCCAGACTCCGGAGCAGATTGCTCAGGCGGCTGCCGATGAGGACGTTAATGTTGTTGCGATGAGCATCCTTTCCGGTGCGCATCCGCACCTCTTCCCGAAAGTCGTCAACCTCGTTCGTGAGAAGGGCATGAAAGACACCCTGATCATCGGCGGCGGCGTTATCCCCGAAGGCGATATCCCGGCTCTTAAGGATGCCGGCATTGCTGAGGTCTTCACGCCGGGCACCCCGACGACGGCTATTGTCGACTTCATCAAGGCGCATGTAAAATAATTTGAGCTGTTAAGGATTGCCCTCTTTGAAATTATTTTCATTGAGGGCAAACCTTTATACTGCCAAAGGTGGTGCAAATTATGGAGAACATAGCTGATGAAGTCCTGAAGGGTAACCGTCTTGCGCTTGCGAAGGCTATTACGGCTATCGAGAATGAGCGTGAGAATGCGACTGAAATCATGCAACAACTGTACCCGCATACGGGCAACGCGTATGTCCTTGGCATCACGGGGCCTCCGGGCGCGGGAAAAAGCACGCTTACCGATAAGCTCGCGAAGGAATTCCGTTCGCGCGGAAAGACTGTTGGCATTATAGCAATTGACCCGACCAGCCCGTTCTCCGGCGGTGCGATTCTCGGTGACCGCATTCGTATGAATGACCTGGCTATGGATGAGGGCGTTTTCATCCGCAGCATGGGTACCCGCGGCAGCCTTGGAGGACTTTCGCATAAGACGGCGGACGCCGTCAAGGTCATGGACGCTTTCGGCGTGGACGTTATTTTCGTTGAGACTGTCGGCGTAGGCCAGTCCGAAGTCGACATCGTAAAAGCGGCGGATACGACGATGGTTGTCTTGATTCCCGGAATGGGCGACGATATTCAGGCCATCAAGGCCGGTATTTTGGAAATCGGCGATATCTTCACGATCAACAAGGCCGACCACGACGGGGCCGATAAGCTCCAGACGGAGCTCAATATGATGCTTGATCTCGACGGTGTGATGAAGGATTGGCGTCCGCCGATTCTCAAAGCCGTTGCGAACCAGAATATCGGCATAACGGAAGTTGTCGACACGTTCCATAAACATCGGGACCATATCGAAGCAAACGGGCAGTTGACTGTACGTCGTACCGAGCGTGCGAAAAACGAGATGCTGGATCTCTTGGATGCCAAGATTGGCCAGTATGTACGCCATAAACTGGTGGACAGCGGCAAGATTGACGGATACGTCGAGGACATCAAGGCACGCAAGACGGATCCTTATACTGTAGTCAATGGTGTTATGGAGAGTATGCTGAAATGAGAATTCACCGTGGATGGAAAATGGCCATACAGCCTTGCGCTTGTGGCTGTTCCAAAAATAAAAAGAAAATGGGAGGAATTCACATGAGTAAGTTTCACGTTCTTGGCGTAGACCATCTTGGCGTGGCCTGTGCCGATCTCGATGAGGGCAGCAAGTTCTGGGCCGAGTGCATGGGCGTTCCCTGCAGCGGTAAAGAGACGGTTGCCGAGCAGAAGGTCACGACGGTGTTCCATCCGATGTGGAATGGCAGCCAGGTTGAGCTTTTGGTCGCGACGGCTCCGGACAGCCCGATTGCGAAGTGGATGGAAGGCAACGGCGGCAAGGGCGGCATTCAGCACGTCGCGCTGCGCGTTGACAACATCGACGCTGCTATCGAAGAACTCCAGGAGAAGGGCGTTAAGATGATCGACAAGAAGGCTCGCCGCGGCGCTGGCGGAGCGGACATTGCGTTCATTCACCCGAAATCCACGGGCGGCATTCTGCTCGAAATCTGCGAACTCCGCGACAAGCGTGAGGCTTATTGAGGCATTGCGCGATGAATAGCTTTGTCGGAAAAGAGCGGCAGGCTTTCAGAACCGCGCAATCCGTGTCGAAAACTGAATAAAGAGAGATCATGCCCCATACCGGAAAACCGTTATGGGGTATGATTTGTTCTTGGAATTCATTTTTCTGTAAGTTTTTTCAAATCTTTTTCAGAAAATGCTTGCAAAAAATCGGATTATCGTGCAAAATAGAGCATGGGTAATCGAAATATCCAAATATAATACCCTTTAGGAGGTAGAATATGGCTACTGTTCAGGAAAGAATCAAACAGGCGAAGGAGAAAATCGAGCACGTCCGCATGGGCGGCGGCGAGAAGGCCATCGAGAAGCAGCACAGCAAAGGCAAGCTGACTGCTCACGAGCGTCTGGATCTGCTGTTTGACGAAGGCACCTTCGTTGAACTCGATGCTCTCGTTCACCACCGCTGCGTGAACTTCGGCCAGGACAAGAAAGAGCTCCCGGGCGAAGGCGTTGTCTGCGGCTACGGTACGGTTGACGGCCGTCTCGTATACGCGTTCGCGCAGGACTTCACGGTTGAGGGCGGCTCCCTTGGTGAGAAGCACGCGCACAAGATCTGGAAGGTCCAGGACCTTGCCATGAAGATGGGCGCTCCGTGCGTCGGTCTGAACGACTCCGGCGGAGCTCGTATCCAGGAAGCTGTCGATGCGCTTTCCGGTTACGGCGGAATCTTCTTCCGCAATACGGCTGCTTCGGGCGTTGTTCCGCAGATTTCGGCCATCATGGGTCCGTCTGCCGGCGGCGCGGTTTATTCCCCGGCCATCACCGACTTCATTTACATGGTTAAGAACACCAGCCAGATGTTCATCACCGGCCCGGCCGTTATCAAGACGGTTACCGGCGAGGAGATCACGGCTGAGCAGCTCGGCGGCGCTATGACGCACAACACGGTTTCCGGCGTTGCGCACTTCGCGGCTGAGAACGATGAGGACTGCATCAAGCAGATCCGCTATCTGCTGAGCTTCCTGCCGAGCAACAACATGGAGGAGACGCCGCTGGTTGAGACGTCCGACTCCCCGCTCCGCATGGACGAGGCTCTGAACACGATTATTCCTGACAACCCGAACGCTCCTTATAATATGAAGGACGTTATCAAGATGATCGCCGACAACGGCGAGTTCTACGAAGTGCACGAGCATTTCGCGAAGAACATCATCACCTGCTTCGCTCGCTTTGACGGCCGCACGGTCGGTATCATTGCGAACCAGCCGAACGTCATGGCGGGCTGCCTCGACGTTGACGCTTCCGATAAGAGCTCGCGCTTCATCCGTTTCTGCGACGCGTTCAACATTCCTCTGCTGAACCTCGTCGACGTCCCGGGCTTCCTGCCGGGCACGGATCAGGAGTACAAGGGCATTATCCGTCACGGCGCGAAGATGCTCTATGCGTATTCCGAGGCGACGGTTCCCAAGATCACCGTCATCCTCCGCAAGTCTTACGGCGGTTCCTACATCGCTATGTGCTCGCGCGAAGTCGGCGCGGACCAGGTCATCGCTTGGCCGTCCTCCGAGATCGCGGTTATGGGCCCGGCGGGTGCTGCGAACATCATCTTCCGCAAGGATCCGGACAAGGATCAGAAGACTGCGGACTATGTCGCCGAGTTCGCTACTCCGTACAAAGCTGCGGAGCGCGGCTATGTCGACTATGTCATCGAGCCGAAGCAGACTCGTCCGCGCATCATTCAGTCCCTGAATATGCTCGCTACGAAGCGCGAAGTCGGCCCGGCGAAGAAGCACGGCAACATTCCGCTTTAATCGGCGAACTTTTTCCGCACTCTGCGGAAGAGCAGTGTACCATTGTGGACGACGCAGCCTGACCGCGCCGCAAGGCTCGGTTAGGCCGGCGTTCAAATAAAAATACAAATTTGGAGGGAATCCAAGTGGCAAAAAAATTTAACATTACTGTAAATGGAAGCTCCTATGCTGTTGAGGTTGAGGAAGTCGGCGGTTCCGCTGCTCCTGTAGCTGCTGCTCCGCGCGCTGCTGCTCCGGCTCCGGCCGCTGCTCCGGCTCCCGCTCCGGCTCCGGCCGCTCCGGCTGCTCCGGCTGCGAAGGCTGCTGGCGCTGGCGAGCATGCCATCAACGCTCCGATGCCTGGTAAGATCCTGAAGGTCCTCGTTAAAGAGGGTCAGCAGGTCAAGGCTGGCGAGAACATGATGATGCTCGAGGCTATGAAGATGCAGAACGAGATCCTTGCTGACGCTGATGCGACGGTCAAGGCTGTCAACGTTGCTGAGGGTCAGACGGTTAAGGCCGGCGACGCTCTCATCATCCTCGGCTAATTCAAGCCAAACAAAAGCGCTCTCCTTCGGGAGGGCGCTTTTTCTATGCCTTTTTCGTTTCTTCATATAGTCAATCGAAATTTGTCGTATTATAATGGAAAAGGAATTGCGTGGAACAGTTTGAGGTCCTTATGTTTGCAGGATAGGAGAAATCAGGTAGAAGATGCGTACGAGCGATATTCATTTCATTGCGGCAAGCTGTTTGTTTGTCGTCAATCTTTTCGCCTTCGTTCTTTATGGCTGCGATAAAATGTGCGCTAAGCGGGGTTGGCGGCGCGTGCCGGAAAAGATATTGCTGCTGATCGCGCTGTTTGGCGGCAGTCTCGGCGCGCTGGCGGCGATGGTTCTCTTTCGCCACAAGACGCTGCATTTGAAATTCAAGTACGGCGTGCCGTTATTATTGATATTGCAAATTGCGGGACTGATTTATCTGCATATATTTTGATTGCAAATTTCTGAGGTAAGAAAGTAGGATTTTCTTACTTTCCTACTTTCCTATTTTCTTACTTCAGAAATTTCATAGTCGAGTCGAATTGCGAAATTTATATTGCTGAAATCGAGGAGGAGTGGTTTTCATGCCGTTGGAAATCGTTAGAAACGACATCACGACAATGAATGTGGACGTCATCGTCAACAGCGCGCACCCGACGCCGGAGGTGGGCGGCGGCGTGGACTATGCCATTCATCGGGCCGCGGGGCCGGAGCTGATCGCGGCGCGAAAGAAAATCGGGGATATCGCCACGGGGACGGCGTTCATCACTCCCGGCTTCAAGCTCCCCGCGAAATACGTTGTTCACACGGTGGGGCCGATTTGGCAGGAAGGAAAGAAAGGGCAGCGGGAGCAGCTCGCCAGCTGCTACAAAAATTCCCTCCAGCTTGCCATAGACAACAAATGCGACTCGATTGCGTTCCCGCTGATCTCGGCGGGCGTTTTCGCCTGCCCTGCGGAGATTGCCATCGCCACGGCGGTACAGGCCATCCGGGAATTCCTGGCCGAGCATGAAATCAATGTTTATCTTGTAATATTTGACCGAAAAGCCTTCAAGATTTCCAGCAGTCTTTTCGACGACGTGCAGAATTATTTGGATGAGAATTACGTCGAGACATTGATGGACGAAGAGGAAGCGCAGCGCGAAAGGCGCAGAAGAGTCATGCGGGACACTTTGTTCCATGAAGAGGAAGAAGCCGTTCCGATGGACGGAGGCGCCGCGCAGGCGATGGAGGCGTTCACGGTCTACAGCACGATGCCCGAGCCGCAGAAACGGGCAAGCAAGAGGAGCCCTTCGGCGAGAGCCAAACGCGTATCGGAAAGCTCTCCGGGAAAAGCTGCCGCGCCGAAGCAACCGCGCTCTCTTCCCGATTTGCTGGACGAGGTGGACGACACCTTTTCGGAAGCCCTGCTTCGGTTGATTGACGCAAAAGGCAAGACCGATCCGGACGTTTATAAGCGCGCCAATATAGACCGCAAGCATTTTTCAAAAATCCGGAACAAGCCCGACTATCAGCCGAGCAAGGCCACGGCGCTTGCCCTGTCCATCGCGCTGGAGCTGAATCTCGACGAGACAAAGGACTTTATCGGCCGCGCGGGCTACGCCATTACTCACAGCAACAAGATGGACATCATCGTCGAGTATTTCATCGAGCGGAAGGAGTACGACATCTTTACCATCAACGAGACGCTGTTCGCCTTTGGACAGCCCTGCCTCGGATAAAATGATAATTCAAATTGAACGGAGGCGAAAAAATGACGGCGAAGTACAGACCGGGGGACGAAGTGCCGTCCATTTATGACCGGATTCACGCGGCGATACAGCCGAACGGCGAATTGCCGTCGTCGTTTTCCGTGCGGAGTTCCAAGTCCGAGGGAATTTCATGGGCCGACGGTGCTTGGGACGGCGTCTGCTGCTACCACAATCGGCTGGCAACGCCTGATTTGTCGCCGCTGATACTGGTATTGCGGCGAGGCGCCTCCCATGTTTTCGCGCATGCGAAAATGGCGTTGTCCGAGGTATTTCCAGATGAGAGTCATTCCATGCTCGCCTATATTGACGCCGCGCAGAATTGGATTCTCGACCACACCGAGGAGCTGGACGCCCAAAATCTCTATCTGTTTGCCCGTCATCTGCTGTTTTACGCCCGTGAGGTGGAAGAAGTAAAACTTGCCCTGTCGATTTTGGAACTCATCTCTGTCTCGAACGACGAAGAGGTCAAACAAGCCATCCGCGAACTGGCTGCGTCGGACGAATTCACGCTGTTTGCCCTGTTTGCCGTCCATAACTGGGAGAATAAAAACGAGGAAGTTTTTCGCATGGCGCAAAAAGCCCACGGCTGGGGACGTATCCATGCCGTGGCGGGTTTGGAGCCGACTACTGATGAGATCAGGGATTGGCTCTTGCGCGAAGGCGTCAACAATAACGTAATGCCCGAATATTCCGCGCTGGCCGTCGCGGAGAAAATCGACCTGCCGGAAATCGTGCAGGCTGCCGACAGGAATAGCGAGGATTTTATTGCGGCGGGGAGAATCTTGGAAGCTCTCATCGAATCCGACGGAGGCCCCGTGCTCGGAATCGAGGCGTACGGGCAAGAGGAAGCGCTCGTGCGGGCCTATATCGACAAGGCGCGCCTCGCCATGCCGAACGAGGAAATTTACCGCGTACTCCGCGCCATACAGCTTCATTATGCGGAAGAAGAGGACGAGGAGTTTCAGGCGATGGCAAAAGAAGCCGACGCCGTCCTGTCCTCGGATTCCTGCCTGAACTATATGCGCCATAAAGCGGAGGAGGGAGAGAATCTCCGGCTCGCGTCGCAGCTCGGCGTAGACTGCGCCAAGGAAATAAAGGCCGCGTTCCGGAAAGACTGGCGAAAGAACAGCGGGATGCTGAAATACCTGGAAAATCCCGAAGACGTCATTGAAATGGCTAATTTCTTTCTGGCCAATGTCAGGGATGAGGATTTCATCACGCCGAAAAATCACTTGGTAGGAGGTGCGGGAAACTTCGCTTACGAGACGCTGCTGGAAGGCTTGTCGGGTTATTCCACGGAGGAAGCGCTGCTCTTGGAGCGCGGCCTTCGGACGACGGTTGTTCGAAGCCGCTTGATGACATTGAAGCGGTTGCGGCAGTGGAAAGAAAACGGGAAAATCACAAATGCTTTGCGAAAAGCTATCG
>JAEERZ010000253.1 GCA_016286075.1 Selenomonadaceae bacterium | reverse complement strand
CCTTTGAATCCGGGAAGTTTCGTCAAGATCGCAGCTTCCCGAAGAATCGAGGCATGGCTTCTGCGCTGGATGATCCGCCCCTGATGAGACACGATCGCACAAAAATGACATCCGCCGAAGCACCCGCGATGGCTGACGATGCTGAACTGCACTTCGCGCAGCGCGGGAACTCCTCCCTCCGCCTCATAGCGCGGATGATACGTCCGCAAATAAGGCAAATCGTAAATCTCGTCCATTTCCTCCTCGGAAAGCGGAAGCGCCGGAGGATTCTGCACCACGCAGGCCTCGCCGTTTCGCTGGACGAGCTTTCTGCCGCGAATCGCGTCCTGCTCCAAATATTCCAGTTTAAACGCCTCGGCAAAGGCTTTCTTGTTATCTTTTGCCTCGTCGAAGGACGGAAGCTTCAGGTAGTCATAAACGCAGTCAAAATCCGGCACGCGATAGCAAGTGCCCCGAACGTCCTGAATCGCGCTTATACTCACGCCCCGGTGGAGCTCCGCCGCGATTTCGAGAATCTGCCGCTCCCCCATGCCGTAGACGAGCAGGTCGGCGCCGCTGTCCATCAGGACGGAACGGCGCACGCTGTCCGTCCAATAATCATAATGCGCCAAACGCCGAAGGCTCGCTTCGATACCGCCGATGACGACGGGCACGCCGGGCCATATCTCCCGCAGCCGGTTCGAATAAACCGTGACGGCGCGCTCCGGCCGGCAATCCGTCCGGCCCCCCGGCGAATAAGCGTCTTCCCTTCGCTTTCTCTTTGCCGCCGTGAACTTATTGAGCAGAGAATCCATATTCCCGCCGGAAACGAGAAAAGCCAGCCGGGGACGGCCCAGCTGGCAGAAATCTTCCCTTCCGCGCCAGTCCGGTTGTGCGATGATTCCCACCCGGTATCCGTGCTTCTCAAGAAGACGGCAGAGTATGGCCGGTCCGAAACTCGGATGATCCACATAAGCGTCCCCGGACACGAAGATAAAATCCAGCGTATCCCAGCCCCGCTCCGCCATATCCTGTTTTGTCATCGGCAAAAAAGCATTCATGCGGTGCCCCCGTGAGGAAAAGGGTTATTTGACGTCCTCGATTTTTCCATTGGAAAATTTCTTTTCGACGACAATGCCTTCCTTGCCAAGCTTCCCGACATGTTGCCCGTTATATGTGACGTCAATGGCCCCGGCGTTGCCCGCCGTGACGATGACCTCTTTCTTTCCGGTCCAGCGCAGCGTCTGGTTTGCTTCCACAGTACCTTCATAAATGACTTTACCGTCGGCAATTGCCTGTATCCAGCAACGCCCGGTGAATTTCGCCGTCACATCCGCCTGTCCTGCAGAGGCGTTCGCAGTATTTCCGATCGTCTGAACGGGCTGCTGCGCGGCAGGTTGGCCATTTTGCGTCGACGCAGAGTTTTGCGCCTGCGGATTTTGACCCGAGGCGGGATTTTGAGCCTGTGTCTGCGGTTGCTGCGCTACGTTCTGCTGCGCCGTCTGCGCCGGTTTTTCCGCATTCGGATCGTCCCCGAAGAAATAATAGATGCTGCCGACAAATGCGATCACCACGGTCGCCACAGCCATAAATATCATTTGCTTCTTGGAGGATTTCTCCACCCGCTCGCGGAAATCCGAGCCGGAAGAGAACGGAGCGCTCTCGTTGACAAGAGAAGTCGTTTCCGGATTGGCCTTCTGAATCGGCCCCACGTCGGCGCCATGAATCGCCTCGCGATATTCCTGCACCAACTTTTCCGTATCCATATGCAGAAAACCCGCGTAGCTCCGTATGAAGCCCTTTACGTAAACCTCGTTCGGCAGGGCATTGTAATCCCCCTGCTCCAAGGCCTGTATATAGGCCGCGCGAATACTCGTTTCTCGCTCGATATCCTGAATCGTCAATCCTTGTCGTTCTCTTTCGGCCTTCAGGTCAGCCCCCATCATGACGACATTTCCCCCAATCATTGCACACAAACAACGCCGCAAAACGGCGACGCCCCAAAACATATATATTTCAGCCGTTCCATGAAGAAAAAACGGCGGAATGATTCTTAATTAAAGCTATTCTTTTATATGATTGTAAATCAAAGCCGGGATATTGTCAATTTCCTAATAACGGGAATTGGCGATAAATTTACATTCCGCATAGACCGAGCCCGCGGAAAATGATATAATATGGACACAGTATTCATTCACTATATTAAAAGGGGGTATTTAAATGCCATTAGTCACATCGACGGAAATGTTCAAAAAGGCTTATGAAGGCGGCTATGCCATCGGCGCCTTCAACGTCAACAACATGGAAATCATCCAGGGGATCACCGAGGCCGCAAAAGAGGAAAACGCGCCGCTGATTCTTCAGGTTTCCGCAGGCGCGCGCAAATATGCAAAGCCCGCCTACCTCGTCCATCTTGTCAAAGCGGCTCTTGAAGATACGGATTTGCCAATTTGCCTCCATCTGGACCACGGCGCGGATTTTGACATCTGCAAGTCCTGCGTCGACGACGGCTTTACCTCCGTCATGATCGACGGCTCCAAACTCAGCTTTGAAGATAATATCGCGGTGACGAAAAAGGTTGTCGAGTATGCGCACTCAAAAGGCGTCGTCGTGGAAGGCGAGCTCGGAAAACTGGCCGGCATCGAGGACGACGTCAACGTCAAAGCCGAAGACGCTTCCTATACGCGTCCCGAGGAAGTTCAGGAATTCGTCGAAAAAACCGGCGTCGACTCCCTCGCTATCGCCATCGGCACCAGCCACGGCGCTTTCAAATTTAAGCCGTCCCAGTGCACGCGCAACGCGGAAGGCGTGCTCGTACCGCCTGAGCTCCGTTTCGACATCCTCGCGGAAATCGAGAAACGTCTGCCGAAATTCCCGATCGTACTGCACGGCGCTTCCTCCGTCGTGCCGAAATTCGTCAAGATTATCAACGACAACGGCGGCGCTTTGGACGACGCCATCGGCATCCCTGAGGACCAGCTCCGCCGCGCTGCGAAATCGGCGGTCTGCAAGATCAACATCGACTCCGACCTGCGTCTCGGCCTGACTGCGGGCATCCGCGAGTACATGGCGGCGCATCCGGCGGCTTTCGATCCGCGCGAATATCTTGGCCCTGCGCGCGAGAACATCAAAGAGATCGTCAAGCACAAACTGGTCCATGTGCTCGGCTGCAACGGCAAAGCGTAAAATTATATAAAGCGCAAAAACAAGCGGTCCATGAAAAATAATTTTTCATGGACCGCTTGTTTTTTGTTCGCATCCTTTCCGGCGAAGGAAATTTAATTCAGCATTTT
>JAEERZ010000019.1 GCA_016286075.1 Selenomonadaceae bacterium | reverse complement strand
AAGCATAGCGGTACACATCATCAGCGTAAAAAACAGTTCTTCTTTCTTCGTTTTCGGCATTGCGATCTATCTCCTCAGCAAATGACTCCTTCATAACATTCCATAAAAACAAAACGAGCAGTTGTCGCAACCGGTCTTACGTCGCGAAACTGCTCATTGCATTTGTATTGTAACACGGAAAAGGAAAATTTACCAGCTTTTTTGCAGATCAGCCTTCTACGCTTGCATCGTCTGCAGTATATTCTTCCAAAGAATTTTCTCGCACCTGAATGCAGATATAGCTGATGCCTTCATTTGCGGCGGCAAAGAACTGACGACGAGCTGCCGGGGAAATGCGCAGCCAGTCACCGGAAGTCAACTTCACTTCTTCACCGTCAATCACAGCTTTGCCTTTTCCTGCCAAAATGAAGTAGATTTCCTCATTCTTCTTGTGATAATGCACGAAGGGGACATTTGCCCCGGCGGGAAGATTATTGACGCTTACCTCCGCTCCCGTCAGATGCAGCTTGTCATGCAGCTCCGTTCTCGCATCGTTTGCCACGCTGATTTTGTTGAAATTTGCCATGTTTCATTCCTCCAGGATTGTTAAATGTGTTGTAGTAATCTCGATTACAACAAGAAGAATATCACACGCTGGATGTAATGTCAATAGTTACAACAAATTTTTTCCCAAAAAACTGCCCTGCATTACGAAAAGCCGAAAATGCAGGGCAGGAAAGACTTATGCAGTTCGTTTTGACAGATCGTCTAAAAGTGTCTGCAGAGTAATTTGCCGCAGGTCGTCCATCATGTGCCCGCGTATCGTTTGCAGTCTGCCGTTCAAAAGAGCATGGATATTCCGCCCGACCGGGCAGGCAGGGTTGGGATTCTCTTGTAAGTGGAACAGGTCTTCTTCTTCCTCTACCGCTTGGAAAATGTCCTGCAGCGTGATGTCTGCCGGGGCTTTTTTTAATTTTGCGCCGCCAACGCCCGCTGCCACGTCCACCAGTCCAGCGGCCTTGAGTTGCCCCAGCGTCTTTCGGATGATGACAGGGTGGACGTTGACGCTGCCTGAAAGAAAAGTCGACGTGACCTTTATTTCTTTCTGAAAACAAGCGATGCAGAGTAGGATATGAACCGCCACTGGCATGCGAAAAGAAAACTGCATGGGAAAATCCTCCTTGATACTCCTCGCTGATTTTGGATAAATATTGTTGTAACTTATATTATTGCAACGGATTTGCTTTGTCAATGGAAGGATTTTCGATGAGGTAATCGGGAATCAAAGTTAAACGGGGCATTGAGGGATTATCCCTTCAACGTCCCGTTTTATATTGGGATAAACAATTGCTGGCATGCCCGTCTTTTTGCATCTCAGCCTTCGTTGTTGTTTTCGTTGCCCCAGCAGTAACCGCCGCCATAGCCTCCACCGCAGCCGTAGCCGCCGCGGCCTCCGCGACCGCCGCCGTTGTACCCGCCGCCGCAATAAGCGTAGTTTGCCTCAATGCGGGACGTGCCGTCTTGGAAGTTCCCTTCTCCCGGTGTTGCTGCCAGTGCCGTCCCCGTAGCCATCATCGTCATCGCTGCCATCGCCATTGCCATCATCGTCTTTTTCATTTTCTTCAACCTCCTGAAATTATGTTTTGTTGTTTTCGATGATTGAAGTATAGCGGGACAATGTGTCAAAAGTGTGTCGGAATGAAAAAAATTTCGCTCTGTAAAAATAACGGTTATTTGGGCGTAGGAAGTTGAGGGGTAGAGGGTCTGTAACTTTTTCGCGCGGGGTTCGTATTTTTTCCTTCTCCATCTCTATTAAGGAGTAGGAGGAATACAGATGGCCAAATTATTTTTTGCAAGCCTTCGTCAAATTGCTCTCCTTTTCTCTTTAAGGAAGTAGGAGGGGAATGAACATGGCCCAAGAGGCGATATAAGAAAAACCTTCTTCAATTTCGTTGGACCATTTCGTTGCTTTTTGTCCAGTGAAATAATGAGAGGCATTTTTCTCGGAAAGGGGAAATTGAATCGCTATGCTCAATGCCGTAACAAAAAACAAATTATCGCTTGTCCCTGCAGTCGACAAGCCTGCCGAGATTATTCAGATGAAGTCGACGAAGGCGGAGCCGCCTGCGGTCGTTCCGATTCCGGAGAAATATCTGCTCACTATTCGGGAAGCCTCCGCTTATTTCAACCTTGGCGTGAAGCGGCTTCGAAGACTTGCCGAGGACAATACGGACAACTTTTCCCTCTGCAACGGGAGCCGATACTTGATCATCCGCCCGAAATTCGAGAAATATCTCGAAGAGGTGTCTTCCATTTGACGGATATTATTCTTTTTGTTTGCCAAAAGTTGTTGACTTATAAGAGGCGCGGAGTGATAGATAACATACCAAAAATCAAGGAGGAGTGTGTATGAGGTCACCTCTATTGGGCCAGAAAAACATTCTCACGCCGGAAGAAACCATCAGCTACTTTGGGCTGAGCCAACGGAAATTCTATCGGTGGTTGAAGCAGCCGCACAGCTTTGTGGCATTCTACCGTAAGCGGAAACTCATCCTTCGGACAGAACTGGAGCGGCACTTTCAGAATCATCCTGAAGAAAAGGAGGCGCTGAAGCGTGGCAGACGGAAAAAGGCGTGACGCCAAGCATCGGGTGCTTCGATGCGGGGAATCCATACGGCAGGATGGAAAATACCAATTCAAGTACCATGTCGGCGGCAAGCCCCGATTTGTATATAGCTGGAAATTGGAACCGAATGACAAACTCCCCGCGGGAAAGAAGCCATGCCTTTCACTTCGGGAGTTGGAAAAACAAATTGGCTACGACTTGGAGAGCCGACTTGATCCGCGGGGCAGAAAAATGACCGTGGCGGAACTGGTGGATCGGTATATCAGTACGAAGACGGGCGTCCGAGCAAGCACGGTACAGGGATATAAATACGTTAAGCGAATCTTGGAAAAGACTGATTTCAGCGGCAAGAAGATTGCTGACATCCGCACATCGGATGCGAAGATCTATCTTATCAAGCTGCAGGAGAGCGGAAAGCGGTACAGCACCGTCAGTACCGTGAGAGGCGTTTTACGACCAGCGTTTCAGATGGCGGTTGATGATGATACGATACGGAAAAATCCCTTTGATTTCCAACTGGCAACAGTTGTGGTCAACGACAGCGTAACAAGAGAGGCCATCACTCGAGATCAGATGCGGAAATTTCTCAAATTCATCCATGACGATAATGTCTACTGCAAATATTATGAGGTCGTTTACATCCTCTTTCATACGGGGATGCGAATTTCCGAATTCTGCGGCCTGACCATAAACGATATCGACTTAAAGAACCGGGTGGTAAATATTAGCCGTCAGTTGCAGCGCGGCTCAGATATGCGCCTTATTGTTCAGCCAACCAAGACGAATGCCGGGACAAGGCGTATTCCTATCACAGAGGATGTGGCTGAGTGCTTCCAAGCAATTTTGGAGGATAGAGAACCACCGAAAAGAGAGCCAATCATTGATGGTTACAGCGGGTTCCTGTTCATAGATAAGGATGGAATGCCATTGGTGGCGATGCATTGGCAACATCGTTTTAACCACATGGTCAAGCGGTATAACGAGATTTTCCGGCTCCAGCTTCCGAATATTACGCCGCATGTCTGCCGCCACACCTATTGCAGCAATATGGCTAAGTCCGGTATGAACCCCAAAACGCTCCAATATTTGATGGGCCACAGCGACATTGGCGTGACGATGAATACTTATACGCACCTCGGACTGGAGGACGCAGTGGACGAGTTGCAGCGGATGGAGGAGAAACGCGCGCGGGAAGAGATTTACAAAGGTACGAAGCGACAGCAAGAAACAAGTCTTACACCGCGTATGTTCCGAGTGGTTTAACAACAGAATAATAGCGACAAAAAAGGCAGGCGTCCTCGCGGATGCCTGCCTTTTCGCAATCATAGTAAAACGGTAGTAATGATTTGTTGAAGTGACCGTAATCTGCCGCAACACGCCTTGATACACTTGCGTTTCAGTCGGCTTCCATGCCAAAAGCGCCTGATAGAGTTTTCTTTCGATATTCATTAGCCGCCTCCACAGTACGCAAAGTATTTTTTGCCGCAATCTCACGTTATACGCAAAGTATTGCCAACAAAAAATCTTGCAATATGCACAAAGTAATTTTAGGAGTTTGCACCAGTCAAGAAAATACACAAAATAAAACCGCTTACTTTCTCGTCTGGAGAATAATCCAGATACGAAAGGTGAGCGGTTTTTGTGTCCATTGCTGAAGCTCTTCGCAAGATTGATGTTTTGAAAAGTTGTAAACTGCCTGATACCATCGGACAAAAGCCCGTCAAATCAAGGTATCTGGTCTGTGTTTTCAACGCGAACCTGCTCGTAGTGTGCCCCATCGCGAGAATAATAAACGTCAGCCAGTTCCTTATGCTCCAAGAAATGCATCAGCATAAGATTGGAGAGATTTGCCAGGAAAAGTCATGTGCAGTCGAAATCATTGACCTCACAAAGGGGAGATACTGATAAATCCTCTGTAGGATTGTCTGCCAGCAAGCTAAGTACATACTCTTCAAATTTAGAACGCACAATAAGGGTTCTTCCTCGAATCTTCACACTGATTTTTAGAGAACGATCTCGTGCCAAACAGCGCATATTTTTGATGCCAATGTTGAAATAAATTGACGCTTCATGGCTGGTAAGCAAATATTTCTCTTGGATGGGCATGGGATTTTTTTCTGTGCTCATGCTGTAACCTCCTTTTTGCCATGCGGTAGTGGCTGGATATTACCTCATTCGCACCATAATAGCAACTGATTGTTTGGAAAGGGTCAAAGTCAATTCAGGCGGCCAACCGTAATGACTTCTGCATTTTCAAAGGTAGGAATCATTGGAATCGCCTCCGTTATTAATATACCATCAAAAAGGATAGATTTTAATGAAATTCGGCACTTTATTTATATGCCGAATTTCATTGAAATAAAAATAAGCCTTTCAGGGAGCAGTTCATGTCGACTCTCGCTGAAAAGCCTATTTTTATGAGCATCCTCAATCGTAGTAAAACGGTAGTAATGATTCGTTGAAGTGGCCGTAAGCTGCCGCAAAATGCCGCGACACGACTTGATACCCTTGCGTTTCAGGTCGGCTGCCGTGGCACGTAAAAAGTATCTTCGTCACGTTTGGCATACCTCCTTGCGTCTATATTAATCCTTGTATATCAAGGCTCTGTTAATGCGCAGTAAATCTTCTACTTGGCATTTTACCATATATCTTGCCGTAAATCAGCCGCAATCTTTATTAAAAGTTTATTAGGGAATGTGATATAATCAAAAAATAGTGGGTCGCTGCATGGGGCAAGCATGATGTCGGGCAGAAGTTTTTCAATGCGATAGTTTCTTCGAAGTAGCCTTGGAATTGACATACGAAAGGACGGGAATAGGCATATATGCGGATTTTTGTCGATGCGGACGCCTGTCCTGTGGTGCGGCAAACGGAGACCGTGGCTCGTCGTCACGGCGTGCCTGTCACGCTGCTTTGCGATACGAATCATGTCCTGCGCTCCGATTACAGCGAGGTAAAGGTTATCGGCGCGGGGGCGGATGCGGTGGATTTCGCGCTCGTCAATCTTTGCCGGGCGGGGGACGTCGTGGTTACGCAGGATTACGGCGTGGCGGCGATGGCTCTCGGAAAACGGGCCTATGCGCTTCATCAGGACGGCTGGCAATACACGGATGAAAATATAGACCGCCTGCTTGCCGAAAGGCATCTGGTAAAGAAGGCTCGCCGCGCCTCGCATAAAAACCATCTCAAAGGCCCTCGCAAGCGGACGGAAGCAGACGACGAAAAGTTTACGGAAAGCCTTGAAAGGCTGTTGATGAAGGAGGAACGCCGTGATGGACAAGATTGACGAGCTTCGGAAAATCCTCAAGGAAAGCAAGAGCGTCGTCTTTTTCGGCGGCGCGGGGATGTCCACGGAGTCCGGCGTACCGGACTTTCGCAGCGCAAACGGTATATACAGCCAGCGGCTCCATCAGGAATTCCGCCCCGAAGAGATGGCTTCCCACAGTTTCTTCGTGAACCATACGGAAGCATTCTTCGAGTTTTATCGTGAACATCGGATATTCCGCAACATCCAGCCCAATGCGGGACATAAAGCGCTGGCGGAACTGGAGCGACGCGGCATACTGAAAGCCGTCGTGACGCAGAACATCGACGGGCTGCATCAGCTTGCGGGCTCGAAAACAGTCTACGAGTTGCACGGCTCGATTCTTCGCTGGCCCTGCGTTCAGTGCGGCAAGGTTTACCCTGTGGATTACGTCCTGCAGGAAGAGAACAAGCCCATCCCGCATTGCGGGGACTGCGGCGGCATCGTTAGGCCGGGCGTCGTCCTCTATGAGGAAGGGCTGGACATGGAAGTCGTGGAAAATGCCGTCCATGCCATCGGCGAAGCGGACACATTGATCGTCGGGGGCACGTCGCTGGTGGTCTATCCGGCGGCGGGGCTGATCGATTACTTTCAAGGCCGCCATCTCGTGCTGATCAACAAGACGGAAACGAAAGCCGACGCGCGGGCGGAACTTGTCATTCGCGACGCCATCGGGAAGGTCTTGTCGGCGGCGATCGCATCCATTTGATGAGGAATGTAGCAAAATATAGTGGTTCGAAGGGAAACGACGGCGAAAACCATGAAGAAGAACGGGAAACGGCAGAACATAAAAACAGACTTGATTTCTATGGGATAATACTGCATAATGGCTACGGCACAGGGACGTGACTCTGTGTCATGATCAATCGGATTATTGTTTTTGATTGGGGTGGAAGCATGCAGGCGAATCCGGCCGATAGCAAAGGGAAATTCAGTATGGGAATGTTCCTTGTTGCGCTCGGTATTGTGTACGGCGATATCGGCACGTCCCCGATGTACGTGATGAAATCCATCATCGAGGGGAACGGCGGCATTGCCTATGTGGATCAGGAGTTTATCATCGGCTCGCTGTCGCTGGTCATCTGGACTATCACGCTGCTGACGACGATCAAGCACGTGCTGATTGCGCTGCGGGCGGACAACCACGGCGAAGGCGGAATCTTTGCGCTTTACAGCCTTGTCCGCCATTGCGGGAAATGGCTGATCATCCCCACGATGATCGGCGGCTGCACCATGCTGGCCGACGGCGTCCTGACCCCTGCCGTGACTGTTACGACCGCCGTGGAAGGTTTGCGCAGCATCGAGGTTGTGGACGATTTGCTCGGCAGCGGGCAGATGATTGTCGTACTGATAACGCTGGCGATTATCAGCACGCTGTTTATGATCCAGAAGAGTGGAACCAGCTCCATCGGCAAGATGTTCGGCCCGGTCATGGTGGTATGGTTCATGTTCTTGGGAATCACCGGATTTTGCTTCACGATGGTGGATCTTTCGATTTTGAAGGCCTTGAATCCGGTTTATGCCCTGCAAGTCCTGTTCAGTCCCGACAACAAGGAAGGGCTGATGATTTTAGGAAGCGTATTCCTGTGTACCACCGGCGCGGAAGCCCTGTACACGGATATGGGGCATGTCGGTCGGGCCAACATCTACGTCAGCTGGCCCTTTGTCAAACTCTGCCTGATTTTGAACTACATGGGACAGTGCGTCTGGATTATCCAGAATCAGAACGACCCTGTCATACAGGCCATTCCGAGTATCAATCCGTTCTATGTGATGCTTCCGGAAGCGCTGCGGCCGGCGGCGATCCTGCTGAGCGCGATGGCGGCGATTATCGCCAGCCAGGCATTGATCAGCGGAAGCTATACCTTGGTGCATGAGGCTGCCAGCCTTGATCTCATGCCCCACTTGAATGTGCGGTATCCGTCGGACACCAAGGGCCAGATTTATATTCCTTCCGTCAACAATATCCTGTGGGTCTTCTGCGTGGGGGTAATCCTTTACTTCCAAAGCGGCTCCCGGATGGAAAACGCATACGGTCTGGCCATTACGATCAGTATGCTGATGATGACGATCCTGTTCAGCGTTTATATCGGAGCAATCCATAAACATCGGATCGCCGCGGTTCTGTTTGCCGCGACTTTCTTTGCGCTGGAAGGCGTATTTTTCGTATCGAGCCTCGGAAAATTCGTGATCGGCGGCTATGTCGCGATCATCATCTCCGTGGCGATCCTCTTTGTCATGATCAGCTGGTATCGAGGAACGCAGATCGAGCAGGCCCAGAATATCTTCCTGAAGATGAGGGAACATCTGCAGTCCATCAAGAACCTGCAGAATGACGATTCCATTCCGCTGTGCAGCAACAACATGGTATATCTGGTCAAAGGAGACGAGACGGAAGAAATCGATCGGGATATCCTGTATTCGATCTTGGATAAAGAGCCGAAGCGGGCGGACGCCTACTGGTTTATCAGCGTCAATACGACCGACGACCCGAACCAAAAGCATTATAAGGTGGAAACATTTGGAACGGATTATGTCTTCCGCGTGAATCTGTATCTCGGTTTCAAGGTAAAACCCAGCGTCAATGTCTATCTCCGGCAGGTTGTCCAGGACCTGCTGGCGACGGGAGAATTGCCGAAACAGATCCGGCGGCACTCGATCTATGAGCCTTCCCATGTAGGTTCTTTCAAATTCTGCATGATCCGGAAAATGATGCCGCAGGAAGGGGACATTGATTTCTGGGATAATCTGCTGATCCATGCGAAGTACGTTATCCGCCGCCTCGCCGGAAATCCGCTCCAATGGTTTGGACTGGAAACCTCCAACGTAATCGTCGAATACGTGCCGTTGTTCCTGGCGCGGAGGCAGACGGCGGACCGGCTGGAACGAATCTGATAATGCAGTAAAAGAAAAGGCCGAGGCATATCAAACTTCTGATATGCTTCGGCCAATTTTATTGCTTGCTGTTTTTTCTATTGCCGCACCACGAGCCATACGCCGCCGGCGGCGTCTTTGTAAACGAAATTGCCGTCCTCGCGCAGGGAGAGGCTGCCGCCTGCGACGTAGCCGGAGCCTGCTTCCGCGTCGAACTGGATGGGATACTTTTTCCCGGTGGGATCGACGAGACGCAGGGATTCGTCTTCTCCTTGAACGACGTTCAGTGAAATCTCGGTTCCTTTCGGCATCACTGCGTCGTTCAGCGCATAGGCTAAATAGGCGCCCTCCAAGGAAGCGTATCTCCGGTGATGGCCGCCCCGCGGAGGCGGGCGATGGCCGTGATGATCAGGTCTGTAGTGGCCGCCGCGATGACCCTCGTGCGGAGGACCCGGTGGATGATGGGGCGGCGGACGGTGATGGCCGTCGTCGCAGCCGGCAAGCAATCCGCAAACTGCGAAAAGGGCGACAGCTCCTGCAAGCTTCTTTCGATTCTTCCATGCGAACATGTTAATCCCTCCTGTCTTTTGAACCAACCTATTCTTCTTGGCTGTATCATACCGAAGGGAAATTGGAAGATGCTGAGCGCAGGATTAAAATGCCATAAAATCTGTAAATCGCTCAGTGTCCCGCTTTGCTTTCTCATTTCGTTATATAAAAAGGCGGGGAAAACCCCGCCTGATGGCTTTATAGGAGAGAACTTACTGCCCCGTTTTCCAATTCTCACCGACGTTCCCGCTTTCGCGTGCTTCTTTCGCGGCTTCGTTCATGCGGGAGAAGGACTCTTGGACGCCTTCGCTGTCATGGGCGTAGTCCATTGCGTGGTCGGCACGGATGCCTAATGCGCCCGCCTCGGCGACGGAGTCGATGTTGGCGCCCATGAAGATGTAATTCCAGTGATAGTCGTTCGTGGTCGCTTCGATCAAGGCCTTTACAGAGGCTTTGTCATATTCATGGCTGGCGTTTTCCAGCCCGTCGGTCATGATCATGAACAAGACGCGCCGCTTCAAGGGGCAAATGTCGTTCTTTTCCATTCGGCCGACTGTTTCCATGATGGTCCGGCCGATGGCGTCCAGCAAAGCGGTTGTGCCGCGGGCGTAATACGTTTTCGAGGTCAGTTCCGGCGCTTCCTGTAAATCAACGGCCGTTGCGATTGTTTCATATTTGTTATCAAACAGCACTGTCGTTACTTCTGCCGTGCCGGGTTCCTTCCGCTGCTGTGCCAGGAAGGAATTATATCCGCCGATGACGTCGCCTGTGAGTCTTTGCATGGAGCCCGACCGATCCAGGATGCAGATAATCTGCACCGGTTCGGCCGTGGTCAGTTCGCAGCTTTCTTTATGTTCGTGGGGCAACAGGATATGCTGCGCGGGTTTTTCCGGCGCAGGTTTCTCCTGCTCGGCAGCCGAAGAGGCCAGACACGGCCCGCTTACCGTCAACAGCGCGAACAGTATGGTCAGCAAAAAACGAAACATGATATCACCCTGCCTTTCACACTACTTCATATTATACCATATTTCAGCGCATATTACTTTGCGGAAGTTGTTCCTCAAAACGGGGATGACAAATGCCCCCTTTTTCAGTATATTTATGGTAGTGAAAATGTGAAGCGGAAATAGGAAGACGGTTCCTCGTTATTCTTGGAAGAAAAGGAAGGAATATCAGGGCCTGCGCCGAATTATTAAGTCCGTGGAGGTGATTGCGAACGCGAATCGTTGTGGATGCGGATGCGTGTCCCGCGAGTCGGTCTGTGGAATCCGTGGCGTAATATTACTAATAGTAAGAACTGGAGATGAGTGTAGTGAAGTCTGATTCCGTACGTTCAAGAATCAAATTTGCTCTTTCGAGCGTTTGCGTCGCATCCTGTGTGCTTTTCACCCCCGTAGCGCCGAGCGTGGCGAAGGCTGCTGATATTTCATTGCCCAATCCGCAAATGGAAGCCGGCATGTCCGTTATGCAGGCACTGGCGAAACGGCAGACGAGCCGCAGCTTTTCCGGGGAAGAGCTCACTCCTTCGCAGCTTTCCCATATTTTATGGGCGGCAAACGGCGTCAATCGTCCGGACTCCGACGGCCGTACCAATCCTGCCGCTTTGGGTGTTCACAGCGTGGAGGTTTATGCCGTGACCGCCGAAGGGATTTTTCTTTACCAGCCCCAAACCCATACCTTGCAGTCAATCGCCGAGGGAGATTTCCGCATGACCACAACCACGGGGCAGCCTTTCGTGGGGGAGGCGCCGCTGAACTTGGTCTATGTAGGAAATTCTGCTGCTTGGGAGAATGCCGGTCGTGGTCCCTCCGGCGAGAAACAGGTGCTTTTCGACAGTATCGCCGCCGGAACGATGGCGCAAAGCGTAGCGCTGGTGGCCGCAGCCGAGGGAATCGGGACTTGCGTGCGCGCTTCCGTCGATCATGCTGCGTTCAGCGAGGCGGCCCATTTGCAGGACGGGCAAACGATCCTTCTCGCTCAAACCTTGGGCGTGCTGCCGTAAAAGGATTGTCTGTCGGAAAAAAGACGGGCGGAAGCGCCTTCGTGATTTCTGACAATCTATTATATTGGAGTGGAATTGTATGAAGCAGATGAGGAATAAAATTTCATTCATGGTTTTGGCCGCCGTCGTTTTCGGCGCTGCAAATCCATCCGCCGTCTCGGCGAATCCTTTCGAGGACGTTCCCGGAGATCACTGGGCGTATGATGCAGTGTCTCAACTGGCCGCCGACGGCGTCATAGAGGGATACGGCGACGGCACTTACCGCGGGGAACAGGAAATCACCCGATATGAAATGGCTCAGATGGTCGCACGGGCAATGGCGAAAGGCGGCGGCGATAAGGCGCTGATCGACAAGCTGGCGGCGGAGTTCGCCGAGGAGCTGAACAGCCTCGGCGTGCGGGTGTCCGCGCTGGAAAAAAAGGTGGACAACGTGAAATGGGGCGGCAAGGTTCGTTACCGTTATAAGAATGTTCACTCCGACGGAATGGACAGGATTACGTCCCAATATGTGACGCTGCGTTTCGAGCCGGAAATGAAAATCAACGAAAACTGGACTGCCAAGGCTCGGATGGACTACAACACCGACATGAACACGGCAAAGAACTCCGCAGGGGGAGCGGCTTCCGCCACCATGGACGCGGATCCTGAGTTCTGCGTGGACCGCGTATGGGTGCAGGGGAGTTACGGCAATACGTCTATAAGGCTTGGAAAAATCCCCTTTTACACCGCAGTGGACAGCGGAATGATTGCCGACGACAGTTTGGCCGGAGGGCAGATCGTATTCGGCAAGGAGGTTAAAGTCGGCCTCACCGCCGGCAGGACCAACCGCTATCCCAACGGCATGGCAAGATTCCCGGTGATAAGATTCCCGGGGAATGCCGCGGAGCCGGAGAATTACACCGCCAGCTATCAGGGCGTGGAAATCTACAATGACCGTGCCTCGAAATGGACCTGGGGCGTGGGCTGGCATCGTTTCAAAAACGAGGAAGTGCTGAACTTCCTTTATAATAAGGATGCAGCCAACATTTGGAGCGTAGGGGTAGGATATAAATTCAGCAAGAACCTATCCGCGGATTTTGCCATCGATTGGAACACTGCCCCCGACCGTGTGAATAGCGGCACCGGGAATCTCGCAAAGAAAGGACAGCGGCGGGCTTGGACCTTCCAAATCAACTACAAGGGCGTGGATCCTCAAAAGCCCGGTTCTTACGGCATTTGGTTCCGGCTTCGCATGTTGGGCCGCTTTGCCGCATGGGCTCCCACCGATACGGCGTTGGGCCTCGGTCAAAAGGGCCGTGAGATTGGCGTCGATTACGCTTTTGCCAGGAACGTGGTCGGGTCTTTGATGTACTTTGACGGCAAGACCATGGGTATCGCGCAGGGAGATAAGGATGTGGATGCTTCCACCTTCTTCGGGGAGCTGAATTTCCTTTTCTGATTCCGAAGATTGCTTTTCAACAGCGTGCGGATATGATGTCAGTCGCGCTGATTGGAAGATATTATTTAGGAACGTTCTCTTGTTTCTGCAAAATAAAAATGCGAGCATTGTGCGTCATGCTCGCATTTTTTGTGCGTCAGGCGGAAAATCGGCTTGAAAGGGCGTGCTTTATCAGGGCGTCTCTGATTTTCCAATCAGGAGATGCTCGGAGGACATATCGTAGTACAGCATGATTTCATCGGGAGGGGCCTCGTACACATAGACAACGTTTTGCAGTTTTTCAGCAGAGCCGTAATATTTCTCCAGTGAATTTGGCATGGAGCGGAAGGAGTCCGACTCAAAGGAAAGCGTGGTGTCGTCCTCGAAAATGGCGGAATAGAGGATGCTGGCCTCCACCAAATCCTGGAAGACGTGGCTGCCGTAGCTCAGCTCCGGCATGAAGCCGACGCTCGATTCGGACACTTCAATGATGGCGTCAAATTCGCTGATGTCGGAAAAAGCCGAGGGGACGCCAAGCTCGGGAGAAGAAGTGCAGATCCTGCCCGGCGTCACCAGCGTCATTCTTTTGTTTTGCCCGCGAAGTTTCCAGTTGACGGCCGCCAAAGCCGATTTGACCTCGTACTTTTCATTGTACGGCATTTCATAATAGGCGACGGCGTCGATATAAACGAGCACGTCGATGGAAAAGCTCCGCGAGAATCCCATCGATACGCCTTTTGTCTCTATCAGGACTTTTTCAAAAGTCTCTTTTGCCGGTATGGTTACGCGCTGACCGTCGCCTGCCGTTTGAAGCGGACGGCATTGGAGAATGTCGATTACATATTCCATGTGCGGTGAAATGTTGATCGTGTATTCGATATCCACCGGATTCTTATACGCCGACTGGAGCATTCGCAATATGCCGCGCATATCCTCCATGATAGCCTCGTTTTCCACGAGTTCCTCGCAGGACACGAAAAGGATCTGCCGCCGCTGCCCCCGCTCCTCCATCATCCGCTCGGCGTCCCTGTCGTGGGAAAACAGCGTCTTTACAAGGTAGTCCGGAAGGGAAGCCCGGATGTTTTCGGAATCGAAACTCTCCTCCTTGCCGGTCTTGCTGCTGACGGCATCGATCAGCCGTTGGGAGAAACGATGTCTGTCGGAAAACGAAGTCAGCATGACCTTTGACGGATTATCCAAAGACACGATACGCGGATATGAACCGGTTCTCCTGTCTACCGCCGCTGTGCCGAGCCCCGCCACAAGGCGAAGCATTCCGTCTTCCGAGCGCTCGGAGCCGAGCCGGTACGGGCTTACGGAATACCCGACGCCCGCAGCGCTGGGCATGAAAAAATGGTCGTATCTTGAGCCGGAAACCCGCTGGACGAGCAGCGCCATCTGTTCGTCGTTTTTCTCAAGTCCCCGCCGCTTTCTGTAATCCAGCGCCGATGTGCTGACCGCGCTTGCGTAGACGATACGTATCGCCTGCTCGAAGGCGGCGAGACGTTCCTCGGGCGTGCCGATTCCGCCGCAGAAGACAGAGTCATATTTTCCCGCGAAGGCGTTTCCGAAGCCGTCCTCTAAAATCGAACTGGACCGGACGATGATTGGATCGCTGCCATAGTATTCCAAGATTCTGCGAAACTCGGCTTCCATCGTGGACGAGAATTTCCCGTTCATGATTTTCTCGGATAATTCCCCGGACAGCGAAAAATATTCCTCCTCGGTTTTCTGCCTGATTTTCAGATCCCAGAATCCGTTGTCCACGATAAAGGAATAAAAGACGTCGGAACCGATATAGAAAGAATCGTGGGGTTCTATACGGCCAAAAATATCGGGGCTCTTATTTTCCACGATTTTTCTGGCCAAGAGCATGCCGCAGGCTTTGCCCCCAATCATTCCCGTGCCCACCATACGGGAATGGATTTCAAAATAATCCTGCGGGTTGAAATTTTCTTTTATGAGCTCGCGCATCCTCTTGTCGCGGGTCAGCATGATATCGCAGATTCGGCTGCATTCTTCCGAGACGTCGTCTCCGCTCTTGTATTTGAGTTTTGTCTGGCGGAAAAAACGCTCCCAGCTGTCCATATTCTGGTCGGCCGTTTCCGCTCCGGCCTGATTCATCCTTTGATAAAATCGGCTGATTTCGACGCTTTCGGAAACGGGGGAGAATTCCCCGGTACGCAGGTCGTATTTGTGCGGGTTGAACATGGTCTGCGAATAGCGGTTCCAGACCTTCACGGGACGGACAAAGAGTTCGTTCCCGTCATCCGCTTTCGGATAGACGTCAAGAAAGAGCTGCGTGGTGTCGCGTATTTTCGCGATGGCGTCAAAGGAGTGGCGACCGCGGATTACCGGGAAGTACGCCACCGTATCGAGCTCGAAGAGGAACGGGCAGGTCAAATGGAAAAAATCGCCCATCAGCAAATCAGTGGCCCATGCCTCCTCCAGTTCGGAAAGGCAGTCGAAAACGTAAAAGGCGTCTTTTCCTTCGTCGGCAATCAGATTGTGAATATTGATCGTGAACGTCTCAAACAGATGAGACAGTTCCATGTTTACGATTTTGAGACCGGGCATAGGCGCAAGGATGGGATCATGACCGGCGAAACGGATATAAATGAGATTCCTGTGGTCTTTGACCGCCTGGGCGGCAAATGCTCCGGCGAAAACGCGGAATTCGTCGAGAGACGAGACCTGCCAGACCACGTTGTCGCCCATGCGGATATAGTCCAGCGCCGAATCCATTTTGTCTATGCCGGAGTTCACTTTCTCGAATGCAGCCATAACAACGCCTCCCGTCTTCATCCCAAAAGAAAAACGGCGCAGGAAATCATTCCTGACGCCGTTGTCTTACGGTCAGAATACACCTGAAACAAGAAACTGTCAATAAAAATCGCTTTGCCGCAAAGGGCTCTGGAGTTAAAATTATTCGTCGTGTGATATAATATTTAGGAAACGAAAAGCAGCGCGATCGAAGAAAGAGGACGGCGGACATGAAAGCAAAACCCGAGACGGGAAAGCTCGATTTTATCGAGGACAAATCGACAGGCATAGAAATTGTGAGCCTTGAACGCGCACAGTTCTCTTATCCGCCGCATACGCATACGGGGCATTATGTGCTGGGCATCGTCACGGAAGGGAGTGTTTCTATCCGTATTGAAGACGAACGGTTCACATGCAACGCGGGGGAATATTTCTCGGTGTTCCCGGACGTCCGCCACTCCATCCAGCCCGCTTCCGATTTCTATTCCATGATTACCACCTGCATTCCGAGGCGCGACGACGTTTCCAAGGAGCTGGATATTATAAAAAAGGAAATTATCGGAAATCCGGCGATGGAAATCAGCGTTGCGACGATGTCGGAAAAGGTGAATATCAGTTCCTACCATATGATTCGCAAGTTTGCCGCAGAAAACGGGCTCACGCCGCATCAGTTCCAGATGCAGTGCCGCGTGCGGAAAGCGCAGGAGCTCCTGCGGCAAGGCTACAAAGTCGTCGACGTAGCCCACATGGTCGGATTTTGCGACCAAAGCCATCTGGACCGGGTATTTAAAAAGCAGGTGGGCATATCCCCGAACCAATTTGCAAACTCCGCAATTTTATCCAATGTACGGTAAAATGTTTCTGTTATGATTGCCTCATCAAAACGAATTGGA
>JAEERZ010000252.1 GCA_016286075.1 Selenomonadaceae bacterium | reverse complement strand
TACATTTGCGCCGTGAGCGCAAATACCGTCTCATGCAATCACTGTAAGAAATCAAAGATTTCTAACAGTGATTAGTATAACAACAAGGAGTTCATCTATGGATAAGATTATCGCGCGCCATCTGACGGCCGATCTGTACGGATGCAAAGCAAGCCGCCTCCTCGATGAAGAGAGCCTGTCCGTAAAGGTATCTTCCCTGTTCGAGGAGCACGGTTTTCAAGTCATGGCCTCCACGCTGCAGGACGTCGACGAGGACCACACGGCGCTTCTGATACTGCTCGCCGAAGGGCATTTCGCGATTCATCTGTACCGCGACCTTTCCTATGTGGCCGCCGACCTGTTCCTCTGCGAATATGCCGCCGCGCCGGAAGACCTGCTGCAAAAGATCAAGAATATCTTCAAGCCGGAAAAGTTCCGCACCACCTATCTGAAACGCGGCGATTTCAGCGCCAGCGGCGCGGACATGAAGCCCCAGACCAAGACGCGGGTGGCTCCGCTCCGCCGCATTCACAACACCGGGGCAAAGGTGATTCGCCTGCTCGCCCACCGGAAACACTAAGTGAAACCGTCTTTTTCAAAAAAGCCTTGCTTTTTCACGAAACATGGCTTATAATCATTCTGTCGTCGGGATGTGGCGCAGTTTGGTAGCGCGCATCGTTCGGGACGATGAGGCCGCAGGTTCGAACCCTGTCATCCCGACCACTTTTGCAAGTATGACCGTCTGCACAGCGCAGGCGGTTTTTTTCTGCGCGAAAACGTCTTTCCCTATTGACGGCGCGCGGTAAAAAAACTACTATAAATTAAAACAGACGCAATTCACGAAGAAAGGACGTCTTGCACGATGAAGAAACCGCATTTATACGAGCTGCTGATCTGCCGTTCCCTGCTGGACGACGACGTGCTGAAATGCCTCGCGGCGTACCTCGAACAGCCCGCGAACGTCAAGATGCAGTATGAATTTGCCTCGCGCCTGATCGACGCCGCCGAGGAGTTGGGCCTCTCGGGGAATCTTTTGCGCGCCTATATCCTCCATCGACTCGCCAACAACGACAATATCGTGGCGCGCAGCGTCGAAAGCACCAAAGGCCATATTTCGCCGAGCCTTCGGGAAGCCTTCACGCACGACATCGAGGTGCTGGAGCCGTTCCTCCGCGAACAGCCCAGCGCGTTCCTGACTTTCACCATGCTGGACGATTACCAACCGGGTTCTCCCTCCGTGACGCCGGGCGTCGCCGGGCTGCGGGGCGTGCTGGACCGCCCGTGGACGCCGGCGAAACTGGCGGACGCGCTGGCGGAATATTATCTGCGTATCGGCTGCGGCAACATTTCCGCTTATCACGCTTTCCGTTGGGACGACGAAAACGGGCTTGTAGGCATTCGCCACTTCGAGCCGATCCGTTTCACGGACCTGATTGGCTACATGGATCAAAAAAAGGAACTGCAAAGCAACACGCTGGCGTTCTTGGCGGGCCGTCCGGCGAACAACGTGCTGCTCGTCGGCGCCCGCGGCACCGGCAAATCCTCGTCCGTCAAGGCCCTGGCCAACGAATATTTTTCCATGGGGCTCCGCCTCGTGCAGATTACCAAGCCCCAGCTTTCGGGCCTGCCGCGCATCATGGACGAGCTGCGGCGCTTTGCTTCCAAGCATTTCATCGTCTTCCTTGACGACCTTTCCTTCGAGGAAACCGAGCCCGAATACAAATACCTGAAATCCACCATCGAGGGCGGCGTCGAATCCCGACCCGAGAACGTGCTGATTTACGCCACCTCCAACCGCCGCCATCTCATCAAGGAAACATGGCGCGACCGCGACGCGGGCAAGGACGAGCTCTACAAGGCCGACAGCATGAACGAGACCATTTCCCTGTCCGACCGCTTCGGCCTCATCATCAACTACCGTTCCCCGAACCAAAACGAATATCTGGCCATCATCGACCATCATCTCCGGGCCAACGGCGTAATCCTGCCGCCGGAGGAACTTCGCATTCTCGGTCAGCGCTGGGAACTGGAACACTCGGGCCGAAACGGCAGAACGGCACAGCAATTCGTCACCCATTATTTGGGACAGATGAAGGACGAGAAAACGAAGCTGAAAACAGAATAACAGAAACAGCACAACCCCCTAAGCCTCCAAATACAGGCTTAGGGGGTTGCTTTATTCCGCCTCTTCCTTCTTATAAAGTACTATGCCCTGGTCTTCCGTCGCCTGCCGCCACGCTTCGACGGTTTTTCCTTTGACCGTCAGCGCAGGCGCGATTTCCGCCAGCGGCACGAGGACGAAAGCGCGCTCCGTCATATACGGATGCGGAAGCGTCAAGTCCGGCGTATTCCTTTCGACGCCTTCAAAACAAAGAATGTCTATGTCGATGGTACGCGCCCCCCATCGTTCATGACGAACGCGGCCCAACTCTTTCTCAATCTTTTGCGCCAACGCCAAAAGCGCCTCCGGCGAAAGCGTCGTTTCAACGGCGACGGCGAGATTCAGAAAACGCGGCTGGTCGAGCTTTCCCCAGGGCTCCGTTTCATAGACGGAGGACACGGCCGTCAATTCGACGCTCTCCGCCGCGCCAATCCGCCGCACCGCTTCCCGAAGCGTCTCTTCCCGGTTCCCTAAATTCGCGCCGAGGCTCAGATACGCGGCGCGGGGCTCACGCATTTTTCGGACGCGCCCTGCGGATCGTTACCGCCGCGTCGGCGAATTTTCCGGGAATCGGCGCGTACGGCTTATGCACGGTGACCTTCAGCCGCTCAATCAGCGGATGCATCTCCAAGAGGACTTCGGCGATGCGCTCCGCCACGGCCTCCAGCAGCGTGTACGGCTCTCCCTCGACGATGGCCCGCGCCTCGGCAAACACGTCGGCGTAGTTCACCGTCTTTTTCAGATCGTCGGATTTTCCCGCCGGAGCGAGGTCGAGATACATGATCACGTCCACATAAAACCGCTGCCCGATGGCGCGTTCCTCTTTCATGCAGCCGTGATAGCCGAAAAACTCCATGCCCTTCAATTCTACCTTGTCCACCATAAAAGCGCCTCTCCTTCTGCAAAATTCTGAAGTAAGAATTTCTTGCTTTCCTACTTCACAAATATTCCATGCAAACAAAAAACAAATTCAACTTGCGAGAATAGCGTCCGCCATGCGGCACATTCTCGCTATCGGCTTCACGTCATGTACGCGCACAATGCTCGCCCCCGCCGCGACGCCAAGCACGCAGGCCGCGCCCGTGGCCTCCATGCGTTCCTCCACCGGAAGACCGAGCGCCGCGCCGATGAAGCTCTTGCGGCTGACGCCCAAGAGAATCGGCCATTCCTCGCTTTCCCATGATGCAAGCTCCGCCAGGCGGCGCTGCACG
>JAEERZ010000251.1 GCA_016286075.1 Selenomonadaceae bacterium | reverse complement strand
TCGTCATATCCCGGGGGTCCCAGCGCAGCGTGGTGCCGTCGGTTTCCACGAAGGGCGCGTCTTCCGCGAAGGGCGACAGCGCCACTTTCTTTGCCTGCTCCAGCACGAGGCGCGCTGCGGTGGTCTTGCCGATGCCGGGCGGCCCATAGAGGATCAGATGCTGGGGGTAGGGGGAGGAGAGCTTGGCCAGGAGCGAGCGCACGGCCCGAGGCTGGCCCACGATTTCCTCCAGCGTTTTCGGGCGCAGAAGCTCCATCACGGACTGGGTGAGCTTGACTTTGTCCAGCTTCTCCAAGGCTTCGCGGCGCAGCTTCGCCTGCGGCGATTCGTCCTGCGGGCGTTCCTCTTCCAGGACCTGCATGCGGATGTCCTTCACGTAGTCCTGATGGTTTTCCTCCAGTTTTTCCGCGATCTTCTTCTCGATCTTATCCTCCAGCGAGCGGCGCGCCATCAGGTCGGCGATGCGCTCCGACAGTTCCGTCAGGAGCTTGGGAATCTCCGCGTCCGTGGGGATATGCTCGATGGTGGGGTTTTCGAGGATGATGCGCTGGAGCGCCAGCACGCGTTCGCCCCGCAGAGGCGAGCGCATGAAGCGCATGGAGTCCATCTTTCCCGCCTTGATGACGAGGCGGTCGGAGCCGAGGATATCCGCCAGCATGCCGTAGAGCGCGTCGATCTCCCGGTCCAGCGGGTGCTCCGAAGCCGGTATATATCCGTCCCGTTCCGGGGCGTCTTTTTTATGGAAAAAATTGAACAGGCTTCCCATTTGCTTTTATCAGCCTTCCGTCACATGGACCGCGACTTTCGCGGAGGCCTCCGGGTGAAGCCGGATCACGGCCTCGTAGTCGCCGACGCCCGTAACTTCCTGCGGGAGCGAGATTTTCCGCTTGTCGATCTCGACGCCGTGGGTCGCTTTCAGCGCGTCCGCCACGTCTTTGCCCGATACCGAGCCGAAGAGCTTGCCGCCTTCGCCGACTTTCACGGGAATCGTGACTTCCGCCTTCGCGAGCTGCGCGGCGAGGAGCTTCGCCTCGTCGGCCTCCTGCGCCTTCTTATGGGCGGCGGAACCGGCTTTCTGCTTCGCCAGATTCACGTTCTGCGCGGTGGCGGGCAGCGCCAGCTTTTTCGGCAGGAGGAAATTCCGCCCGTAGCCTTCCGAAACTTCTATGACTTCGCCTTTTTTCCCGACGCTCTTGACGTCCTGCTGCAAAATAACTTTCATGTTTATCCTTCTCCTCTTTATATAGTCTATGTTCGTTTTAGAATTTGTCCCATTTTTTGGGGGAGTTCCTTCATCATATCACAAAACAGGGGGAAAGACAAAAGCGCCGCCGGACGCGGGAAAGAAACTCAAAATTATGATGGACACATATAATTATATTTATTATAATATGCATTGAGGTGGGGTGGCATGAAGAGCTATTCATCGCGGGAGGTCATAGCCATACTGAACGATGACGGCTGGAAAGAAGTCCGATGCAGCGGCGACCATCATCAGTTCCGGCATCCGACAAAACCGGGCACCGTGACCGTTACGCATCCCATGAAAGACATCCCCCGACGGACACTGAACAACATCGCTCGGCAAGCGGGCGTAGTGTTTCCTTGATGAAGGAGGCTTTCAGATGAAGGACACGTATGTATATCCGGCTGTTTTTTATGACGAGCCCGACGGAATCTCCATAGAGTTCCCCGATCTTCCCGGCTGCCTTCCCTGCGCGGATACGATGGAGGAGGCGTTCAGGAATGCAAAGGAAGCGCTTCAGCTTCATCTTTACGGCATGGAGGAAGACGGCGAGCCCATTCCGGAGCCTTCCCGGGTTTCCAGCGTTAAACCGAAAGACGACGTCGGAAGCGTCGTCATGATTGAGGCGTGGATGCCGCCCTTTCGGGAAAAAATGCTCAACAAGTCCATCGCCAAGACGGTGACGATTCCGCGTTGGCTGGACATTCTCGCCCGCAGGGAAAAGGTCAGTTATTCCCATTTGCTGCAGGACTCCCTGAAGAGTTATTTGGGGGTGCATGAACCGTCGGCGCAGTATTTTCATAAGGACTAAGCCGTAAAAAACTCCGGTTGCCCATTTGCAAAAGGACAACCGGAGTTTTCTTATGCGTTGGAATCCGAAAGGATTTACCCGTTTTCTTCAATATACTTCTTCGCGGCTTCGAGGGCCCTTTCCTCGATCTCGTCGATGTTGGCGCCCTTGATTTGCGCGCCGGCCACGGTTTGGTGGCCGCCGCCGCCGAATTCTTCCATGATGACCTGCACGTTCAGCTCGCCCACGGCTCGGGCGCTGATGCCGACCACGTCGGGATCCAGCTGGAAGACTACGATGCTCATGCGGACTTCCTCGATGTAGAGCATGTGGTCCGCGATCTGGGCCGCCACTGCCTGCATGTTCGGCTGCGTTTCCCGGCAGGTGGTGAAGATGAGGCCGCCTTTGTAAAGCGTGGAAGCCGCCAGCGCCTTGGCGAGGGTCAGGTTCGTCGCGTAGTCTTCGCGGAAAAGCTGGCGGACCATGACGGGGTCGGCGCCCGCTTTTCGGAGATAGGCGGCGGCCTCGAGGGTGCGAACGCCGGTCTGGACGCCGAAGTGCTTCGTGTCCACCACGATGCCCGCATAGAGGCCCGTGGCGTCGAAGCGGGTCAGCTTCATGTCTTCCGCGTAATAGGTGACAAGCTCCGTAACCAGCTCGCTGGTGGAGGATGAGGAGGGTTCGATGTAGGAAAGCTGGGGAGTCTCGATAATCTCTTCGCTGCGCCGATGGTGGTCGATGATGATGCGCCGCGGTACGGCGTTCAGCAGTTTCGACGACGCGACCATGTGCGGGATATGGGTATCGACGACGATCAGAAGCGCTTTCGGCCCGATGATGAGCCCTTCCAGCACGTTCTCATGGACGAAGAGGGGGCCGTATTCCGGATGGCCGGTCAGAAGCTCCGTGAATTTGTCGATGCCCTCGTTCAGGGAGGAGAGGACGATGCGCACCGGCTTTTTCGAATAGAGAGCCATGCGCGATATGCCCATGGCGGCGCCGAGCGCGTCGAAGTCTTCGTTCTTGTGGCCCATGATGAAGACTTCGTCCGAGGCTTCGATCTGCTCGCGCAGGGAATGGGCCACCACGCGGGCCTTGACCCGGGTAGGCTTTTCCACCGCCGGGGATTTGCCGCCGAAGAACTGGTTTTTCCCGTCGATGGAGACGGCGGCCTGATCGCCGCCGCGGGCCAGCGCCAGTTCCAGCGTTTTCAGCGCCTGCCGCGCCGCGTCGTGGACCGTCTGCTGTTCCACGGCGACCACGCCGAAGGAGAGCGTGACGGGAAGCTTGTTGGCTCCCAGCAGCGAATGGACGCGGTCGAGGATGTCGAATTTACTTTCGATGGCCTGGTCGAGGGCGCGGCGCTCCATGACCGCCACATAT
>JAEERZ010000250.1 GCA_016286075.1 Selenomonadaceae bacterium | reverse complement strand
GCTGCAGAAGCTGCTCGACGTGCCGCCGGAAAACTGCGCGGCCTTTGGCGACTACCTGAACGACCTTGAGATGCTTCGGGCCGTCAAATACAGCTTCGCCATGGAAAACTCCCATCCGGCGCTTTTTGAAGCGGCGAATTACCGGGCGCCGGCAAACACCGACTACGGCGTGACAAAAAAACTGCGGGAGCTTTTGGATGAGGGAAGGATATAGGAGGCTTTTGGCATGAAGATTGACTATCACATGCACTTTGAGCGCGGCTCGTATGATTTCGGATGGGTGCAGGGATTCTTTGACGCGGCGGAGCGGCGCGGACTGGAAGAGATCGGCATTTCCGAGCACAGCCACGGCTTCACGGATTTCGAGCATTTCTACTATGACGATTTGATTTTGGACGATTCTTTTATAGGAAGCTTTCAAAAGAAATGGCTGAAGAAGAACAAATTCAAATGCCCGCTGGACGATTATTTCACCTTTATGGACGAGCTGAAAAAGCGGGGCAAGCCGGTCAAGATCGGCATCGAGGTCTGTAATTTCGCCAATCAGAAGGCGGTCGGAGAACTCCTCGACAAGTATCCCTTCGACTATCGGATCGGATCGGTGCATTTTTTGAAGGGCTGGGCTTATGATTCCGCAGAGATCAAAGCGGAGTGGGACGCGCGTCCGCTGCAGACGATTTATGAGCAGTACGCGGAGGAAGTCGAGCATCTTTGCGCGGGCGGCCATTACGACGTCCTCGGCCATCCGTTCAATATCCGCCTGTTCAAGTATCTGCCGGATTTTGACGTAACGCCGTATTTGGAGCGCGTCGCGAAAGCGATGAAGAAAGCCGGCATGGTCGTCGATATCAACACGGGGACGCGTTACCGTTACCCGATTGAGGAGATTTCGCCCTATCCGGCGTTCATGGAGATGGCGGCGGATTTCGGCCTGCCGATTATCACTACTTCGGACGCTCACGAGCCGGAAGACTGCGGCGCCTATATCGACGAGGCGATTTCCTACGCAAAGCGTTTCGGCTATACGAAGTCGGTTCGTTTTGACCGCCGGGACCGCGTGCTGGTGCCGTTGGGCTGACGTCTTCCTTTGTTGACACTTTTTGCCCGTTGCGGTAGAATAGCTTGAAGCTCGCCGTCAGGCGGGACGTTTTGCTATGTTCTCACGAGGTGTTGTATGCCGAATTATATATGGGCGTTTTTGATTGCGGCGGTCGCCGCTTTGCTGTTGACGCCGGTTGTGATACGCCTGGCTTTCCGAACGGGCGCGTTGGATGCGCCGGATGCGCGGAAGGTGCATAAAAAGCCGATTCCGAGAATCGGGGGATTGGCGATTTACGCGGCGTTCATGGTGTCGATGCTGCTTCTTTTGGAGACGGCGGAAATTCCCGAGGAAACGGCGCAGGGCGTCATCGGGCTTTTCATTGGCGGTTCGCTGATCGTGGCGCTCGGGCTTTGGGACGATTATGTGAGCCTCCCGCCGAAGGTCAAGCTCTTCGGGCAGATTGTCTGCGCGTGGGCGGCGGTCGCTTTCGGCGTCCGCATTGATTTCATCACTTCCTTTTCCGGCGAGATCATGTACCTTTATGATTACGTCACGATCCCGCTGACGATTTTTTGGATGGTCGGCATCACGAACACGGTAAATCTGATCGACGGTCTCGACGGGCTGGCGGCGGGCGTGGCGGCTATAGCGTCGCTGACAATCTGCCTCGTCGCCCTCCGCATGGATATCCTTGTGGTGGCGGTGGTAACGGCGGCGCTGGCAGGCGCAGCCTTCGGCTTTCTTTTTTTCAATTTCAATCCCGCGAGGATTTTTATGGGCGATACGGGCAGCATGTTCTTAGGTTTCATGTTGTCGGGTATTTCCATAGTCGGCGTGATGAAAAGCGCGGCGATGGTCGCGTTGGTGGTGCCGGTGCTGGCGCTGGGGCTCCCCATTATGGACACGACCTTCGCCATCGTTCGGCGCTGGCTGGCAGGCGCGCCGATCATGAAGCCGGACAAGGGGCACCTTCATCATCGTCTTTTGAACTTAGGGTTTTCCCAGCGGCAGGCGGTGCTTTTGATGTACGTCATCAGCGCGATCTTGGGCTCGGGGGCTATCGTGATGACGGCGGTCAGCCCGCGGACCGCGATACTGATCTTGCTTTTGATCGTTGTCGCCGTTTTATACGGCGCGAAGCGTTTGGGTATATTGAAGCTGAAGGCGACGAGGTAGATTTATGGCTGGAGCGGACATTCCTAAAAAAATAAAGGTCATGACGGTTTTCGGCACACGGCCGGAAGCCATAAAGATGGCGCCCGTGGTCATGGAGATGAGAAAGCGCACGTCGGATATTACGCCGATCGTGGCGGTAACGGCCCAGCATCGGGAAATGCTCGACCAGGTGCTGCGATTATTCCGTATCGTGCCGGACTACGATCTGGACATCATGTCCGAGGGGCAGACGCTTTTTGACATCACGTCCAAGGCCCTCAAAGGGCTCGACGAGGTGTTGACGAAGGAAGCGCCGGATTTAGTGCTGGTGCACGGCGATACGACGACGACGTTTGCGGGCGCGTTGGCGGCCTATTACCATCAGACGGCAGTGGGCCATGTGGAGGCCGGGCTTCGCACCTACAATAAATATTCTCCGTTCCCGGAAGAGATGAATCGTCATTTGACGGGAGCCATTGCCGATCTGCATTTCGCGCCGACCCCGGTTTCGGCGGCGAATCTTCGGGGAGAGCACGTGCCGGAGAAGGACATTTTCGTCACGGGCAATACCGTCATCGACGCGCTGCATCATACGGTGCGGGATGAGTTCGGTTTCTCGGACGACAGGCTTTCCGGCATCGACTATGCGAATCGTCGCGTGGTGCTGGTGACTACGCATCGCCGGGAAAATCTGGGCGAGCCTATGCGTCATGTGTATAAGGCGCTGACGCGGCTCGTGGAGGAGTTTGCGGATATAGAGGTGGTTTTCCCCGTCCATCGGAACCCGAAGGTGCGGGAAGTCGTGAACGAGGAACTGGGCGGCAAGCCGCGCGTTCATTTGATTGAACCTCTGGATTATGAGCCTTTTGCGAATCTGATGCATCGCTCGACGTTGATTCTGACGGACTCCGGCGGCGTGCAGGAGGAGGCGCCCGCTTTAGGGAAGCCGGTGCTGGTACTGCGCGATACGACGGAGCGTCCGGAGGCTGTGACGGCAGGGACGGTCCTGCTTGTGGGGACCGATCAGGATCGTGTGTATAGCGAAGCCCGGCGGCTTTTGTCCGATTCGGCGGCATACGCCCGCATGGCGGAGGCAAGAAGTCCGTACGGCGACGGCAAAGCCGCGAGCCGAATCGTGGACGCGATTTTGTATCGCTACGGCAAACGTGAAACGCCGCCGGAAGAGTTTAAATGAGTTAGGAGTTAGGAGCGAGGAGTTAGGAGTGAAATGCGAGGAGTCACCCG
>JAEERZ010000249.1 GCA_016286075.1 Selenomonadaceae bacterium | reverse complement strand
GTTCTCCACGATCTTCGACGAACGGCCGGTCAGAATTGCCGTCTTTCCGCCCGCTCGGCGCCAAAGCGCGATTCCCAAGCCGTCCTTGATATCGAAACGCTTCATCGCTTCGCCGTCCGGGCCCATATAAATGCCCCCGTCGGTCAGCACGCCATCCACGTCCATGATGATGAGCCGGATCCGTTTCATGCGCTCCTCCAGCGAAGTCCGCATTGCCATATCAGACCACTCCCTGCCGTAAGAGATCCGTCAGATGGACGATGCCCAACGGCATGCCGTTTTCGTCCACCACGGGCAGCACCGTGATCGGGCGCGGCTGATGTTTTTCCATCAGGGAAAGCGCCGAAGCCGCCAGCTTGTCCTTCGCGATGGTTTCCGGGTTCCGCGTCATGAAATGCTCCACCGGCTCGTTGAGGAATTCCGGTCCCTTGGCAAGACAGCGGCGCACGTCGCCGTCGGTGACAAGGCCGATGAACTTGCCTTTCTCGTCCACCACCGAAGTCGCGCCGACCCCCGTGGAGGTCATGATGAAAAGCGCTTCCTTCGCCGTGCGGCCCGCCTCGATGATCGGGTTGTCCTCGCCGCTCCGCATGACGTTCTCGACGGTCAGCAAAAGCTTACGGCCCAGCGAACCGCCGGGATGAAACACCGCGAAATCCTGCTCGGTGAAATTCCGAGCCGCCAAGAGCGCCATTGCCAGCGCGTCGCCCATGGCGAGCGCCGCCGTCGTGCTGGCCGTCGGCGCGAGTCCCAACGGGCAGGCTTCCTTTTCCACGCCCGCGTCGATAAAATAGTCGGCGTTTTTTCCCAACGTCGAATCCCGCCGCCCGCAGAGCGCGATGATTTTCGCGCCAATGCGCCGAATCACGGGCAGGATATTGATCATCTCGTTCGTCTCGCCGCTGTTGGAAATCGCCAGCACGATGTCGTTCTGCGTGACCATGCCGAGGTCGCCGTGAAACGCTTCCGCGGGGTGCATGAAGAACGACGGCGTACCGGTGGAAGCGAGACTCGCCGCGATTTTCTGCCCGACATGGCCGCTCTTGCCGATACCGCTGACGATGACGCGGCCCTTGCAGGCAAGGATTGCCTGGGCCGCCGCCTCAAACTCGTCGTCGATGCGCGCCGAAAGCCGTTCCAAGGCTTCCGTTTCGATTTTGAGCGTTTCCAGCGCTTTTTCCTTTATCATCAGAGACTCTCTCCTTACCGCAAATGTTTCCGCACGATGTCGTGGATGGAAAGAGCGTCCTTCAAAAGGTCTTCCAGCTTGTCGAGATACACCATGTTCGGTCCGTCGGACAGCGCTTCCTCGGGGTTGTCGTGGACTTCCATGAAAAGCGCGTCCACGCCCGCGCCGACGGCCGCCCGTGTCAGATACTCGACATACTCGCGGTTGCCCGAGGATGCCGTGCCGAGACCACCGGGAATCTGCACGCTGTGGGTGGCGTCGAAGACGACGGGATAGCCGAAGGAGCGCATGATCGGGAAAGAGCGCATATCGACGACGAGATTGTTGTAGCCGAAGGAGGCGCCGCGCTCCGTCAGCAGGATATTGGAATTGCCGCCTTCCAATATCTTGTCCACCACGTTCCGCATATCCTTCGGCGAAAGGAACTGGCCCTTTTTCACGTTGACGGGCTTGCCGGTCAGCGCCGCCTGATAGACGAGATCGGTTTGGCGGCAGAGAAATGCCGGTATTTGCAGGATATCGACGACCTCGGCGGCAGGCTTCGCCTGCGCCTCGGTATGAATATCGGTGATGACGGGAACGTCCAGTTCCTTCTTAATTTGCGCGAGCATGGAGAGCCCTTTCTCGAGACCCGGCCCGCGGAAGCTGTTGAAAGAAGAGCGATTCGCCTTGTCAAAAGACGCCTTGAAAACGTAAGGAATGCCGAGCCGATTCGCGATGGCCTTGATTTCCCGCCCGATGTAAAGCGACCGCTCAAGCCCCTCCAGCACGCAGGGCCCCGCAAAAAGCGCCAGCGGGTTTCCCGCGCCGATTTCAAAATCCCGGATTTTGACCGTATTCATGATTTCGCCGCCTCCTCTTTTTCTTCCATCTTCCTGTATATCTCATTGACCTTCGCCAAATCCTCCGGCGTGTCTACGCCGACAAACCGGGCGTATGTCTTTATGCACTTGATTTTATAGCCGTTTTCCAGCGCCCGGAGCTGCTCCAGCGACTCCGCCCGCTCCAGCGGCGTCGGCGCCATTTTTGCGTAAGCCAGCAGGAAATCCCTGCGATACGCGTAAATGCCGATGTGCTTGTAGACGGGCGTTCCGACGCTGTTCCTCGGATATGGCAGCAACGACCGGGAAAAATACAGCGCGCAGCCGTTTTTATCCGTCACGACCTTCACGTTGTTCGGGTTCTTTTGCTCCGCCTCGTCCTCTATCGGCGTCATCACCGTCGCCATTTTGAGGGCGTCGTCGCCGTCAAAAGCGCGGCCCAGTTCGTCGATCAGCGACGGCTCGATCAGCGGCTCGTCGCCCTGCACGTTGATGATTACATCGACGTCGGGATAAGCCGCCGCCACCTCCGCCAGCCGGTCGGTGCCCGTCGGGTGATCCTTCGCCGTCATCATCGCCCGACCGCCGTGATCCTCCACTGCCCGCAGGATTCGCTCGTCATCCGTAGCGACCACCACGCCGGACAGCGTCTTTGCCTGCGAAGCTCGGTCGTAAACGCGGCAAATCATCGGCTTTCCCGCGACGTCCTTCAAAGGTTTTCCCGGCAAGCGCGTCGACGCGTACCGCGCCGGTATTACGCAGAGGATTTTCATTCTCTCGTCTCAATCCTTCCAATACACATTTTGAAAAACAATGGATATGCCCTTGATACCGTGCCGCGGGATTTTTTCGTCAGGCACGGAAGATGGCGCGAAGTCGTAGTCAAAGCGCTGCGTCGAGCGCCATCTGACACAGCATGACGGAAAAAGAACCGGCAGAGGTTACTTATGCAACTTCTCTTTTAAGCTTTCTTTCATCAGGCGGATAAACTCTTCTTCTCCGTCGCGGAACGTGACCTCGACGCTGACGACGTAAATCGGGATATTGAAATCCGCCCGTTCCCGAATCAGTTCCGCAGGAACCTTGACGGCGTCCTTCTCGGTAATCACGATGGCTTCGGCGTCGAGCAGCAGCGCCTGGGCCGCCGCGTCGAGCATCTCCTTGACCGTGTAGTCGTGATGATCGGGGAAACGCAGGCTCTCGATGACCACCGCGCCGATATTGGACAACGTCTGCTCAAAGGAGGCCGGGTTGCCGATGGCCGAAACTGCCATGACGCGCTTGCCGCGCATTTCCGCCACGTCGACGCCGGGGCTGGCGATATCGCCGGCCCATTCCTCGAACCGGACGAAGCCTTTCGGCTGATGGACGCTTTCCACCACGAGAGCTCGCTCGTTTTTCTCATGGATGATACGGTGGATATAGTCGCGTGAGGT
>JAEERZ010000248.1 GCA_016286075.1 Selenomonadaceae bacterium | reverse complement strand
GTTTTCGTGGGCGTCGTAGAGCCGCGTCTGCTCCTGATAATAGGCGTTGTTCCCCGCGTCCAAGATCGCGGCGAGATAGCTGCTGTACATGCCGGCTGTGCCGAGCACTCCGGCCAGCGCCGTGAAAACGTCCGTATTGCTGGCGGCCTCCGCTTGCGAGGCCAAGGGCGCGGCGGGCAAGACGGGCGCGCAGGTCGTGAGCGTCGCCAGTCCGGCCGCGATCAGCCGCCGCTTCCAGGAACGCAGCAGATTCATGGATAATCCCCTCCGTCATTCGTCATAATAAATGTATCATAGCATAAACGCCCTGCAATCGCATGGAGGAATCATGAAAACCATCGGCGCGGGGCGTCGCCGCCGAAAAAACAGAGTGGAAATTTTGCACGAAACACAGGCAAAATTTCCACTCTGGATAGATCCAGTTATTCGCGCATCAGTGCGGAAGCGTATTTTTCAGGCACGTCGCCTTTGGGATTCTTTTCGAGGTAGGCGCGGTAAGCTTGGATCGCGAGGTCGTCTTCGCCCTTCGCCTCGTAGCTCATACCCTGAAGCCGCAGGTTCGCGGCGAAAACGCCGGGAGCCAGTTTTTCCGCGGTCATGCTGTCCGCCAAAGCCGCGTCGTAGTCGCCGAGAGCATGGAAGGTGTAGCCGCGATAGAGATAAGTGCGGGCCTGTTTCGGCGAGAGGTTTGCCGCGAGATTCAGCTCGGAGAGAGCCGTGTCGTACATATCCAGCTGGTAAAACGCGCTGCCGCGCTCGGCGTGGGCCCAGGCCTGCGCTTCCTCGTCCGGCTGGCAGGCGAGGAGCCGGTCCGCTTCATGGAGAGCGAGGTCGGGGAGGTTGAGCGCGTTGTAGGTCAGGCTCTTATCCTTATAGCTGTCGATGTTCTTCTTCTTGTTGCGCAGGGATTTCTCTTTCTGTTTCTCGATGTCTTCCCGGCGCTCCTGTTCCTTCTCCAGATATTTCTCCCGGTTGCCGTTGTTGCGGTCCTTGGTATAGGCGGCGTTCACGAGGGATTCGAGCTGCGCGCCGAGACCGGCTTCGGCGACGGCGGCCTTCAGATGGCGATAGGCGTCGCTGCCGTCCAGATAATCCACGGAGCCGTCGGGCAGCTTCGTGAAATGCCACGCGGAGATCAGGGCGTGATCGTGGATGCCTTTGGCGATGCCGCCCGCTACGAGACAGGCGCGTTCTTTCGCGCTGTACTCCTCAGTGGGCGCCATGGTCAGGAAATGCTGGCCGTCGATGAATACGGCGTCGTCCTTCGCCTCCACGTGGCCGAAGCTGTACGTGTTCATCCATTGCAGGCCGCGTTTCAGGCGGTTGGAGGTTTCCGGGTGGTCGTCGGGATTGATGATGGATTCGGCATGGCTGTCGGGCATCCTGTGAATCATGGCGGGGAAGCCGCCCGGATTGAAGCCCGCGCTGGCCATGAGCCAAAAGCCGGACTCGTCGGCGTCTTTTTCCGAGGGCGCGGTGATATTCTTCGCCGCGTTGTAGTTCGTCAAGACGTTTGCCAGATAGCTGGTCAACGCCCCGCCGGAAAGAGCCGATACGCCGGTCTGGATGGCGACCTGCTTCGCCACGTCGTAAGGGATGTGCTGATGAAGGCCGTGGATCATCTCATGGGCGAGGACGCCCGCCAGCTCATCCCGATCGCCGTGCAGGGCGGTGACGAGGCCGCGGTTGATGCTCACATAGTCGGCGGCGGTGCAGGAGGCGTTGAAAGAATCGTCGGCGTTGACGCTCCAACGGAAGGGCAGGGAGTCCGCCGCCAGTGCGTATTCGCCGCGCTCAATCAGTTGGTTCATCACGCCGTCCACTAAGGCGCGGGTTTCCTCCGAATCGTCCTGCCCCCGCTTCGCGACGTCCTGATCGAGCAGCTTTTTCTGGACCACGGGGCTGTTGCCCATGCCCAGAAGCTGGCCCAAGTAATTGTTGTACGCGACGCCTGCGCCGATGGCGCCGGTGATGGCGTCTATGAGGATGCTGGCCTCGGCAGGCTGCGGCGCGGGAACGAGCAGCGCCGCCGAAACGCCTGCGGCGAGCGCGCCCATGCGCAGTTTTTTCAAAAACCGGATTGCTTTCATGGCAAAGTCCTCCCGTCGGTGATTTCTTTTTAAATTGTAAGCCTTGCAAGCGGAAAATGCAATTAAAGGAAGATTAATACTTCATCTTCGACTAAAAAATTATAAAATTTTTTAACCGAAGATACGCCTGCTACGCAGGCTACATCCGAGCCTTCGGCTCGTATGCCGTCTCATGCAATCACTGTAAGAAATCGAAGATTTCTAACAGTGATTAGTATAAATAAAGCGGTGGATTTTTCTTTCGTAATCATATATAATTAAACTACTTGCCGAACAGCTCGGCAAGTCAAATGAAATGTATGGAGGGGCAGAGCAATGATGAAGGGAAAGAAGTGGAAACATCTTATCATGGGTGTGACGGCTGTGCTGACGGCCGGCATTATCGCTGGCTGCGGAGGCGGCGGCGGTCAGAAGAAGACCGAGGACGGCAAGAAGATGTATAAGATCGGCATCGTGCAGCTCGTCGAGCACAATGCGCTGGACGCTGCGAACAAGGGCTTCGTGGACGGGCTGAAAAAGCGCGGCTACGAGGAAGGCAAGAACATCGAGATCGACCGCCAGAACGCGCAGGCCGACCAGTCGAACCTCGCGAATATTTCCCAGCGGTTCGTCAGCAACAAGGTGAACCTGATTTGCGCGATTGCGACGCCGGCGGCGCAGACGGTGGCCAACGCGACGAAGGACATCCCCATCGTCGGCACGGCGATTACCGACTATGAGAGCGCGAAGCTTGTGAAGTCCAACGCGAAGCCGGGCAGCAACGTGACCGGCACCAGCGACATGAACCCGATCAAGGAACAGGTCGACCTTCTGATGAAGCTCGTCCCGAACGCGAAGACGGTGGGCGTCATCTATTGCTCCAGCGAGGTCAATTCCGAGGTGCAGGTCAAGGCGATGAAGGCATACGCCGAGACGAAGGGCCTGAAGGTCGAGACGGCGACGATCTCGACGGTCAACGATATTCAGCAGGCGGCGCAGAGCCTTGTTTCCAAGGTTGACGCTTTCTATGCGCCGACGGACAACGTACTGGCCAGCGCGATGCCGACGCTGATCTCCGTTACCGACCCGGCGAAGAAGCCGGTCATCTGCGGCGAGGAAAATATGGTCAAGGCCGGCGGCCTCGCTACCTACGGCATCGACTACTATAAACTCGGTCTCCAAACCGGCGACATGGGCGCGGACATCCTCGACGGCAAGCACAAACCCGCCGATATGCCGATCCAGACCGCGAAGGATCTGAAGGCGAGCGTCAACAAGAAGAACGCCGACGCTCTCGGCATCAAGATTCCCGACGACGTGATGAAGTCGGCGGAAATCGTTCAGTAATAGAGTGAAGAGTTAAGAGTGGGGAGTGGAGATAAGAGCGGA
>JAEERZ010000247.1 GCA_016286075.1 Selenomonadaceae bacterium | reverse complement strand
GGTCGCGACGGTGTCCTGCACGCTGCCGTTCATGCTCCAGCATCGGCAGCATGGCGTCGGGGATGCGGTTTTCCTGCGGCGGGTCATCGTGCCGAGCTTCCTCGGCCTGACGGTGTCGGTGCTGCTGCTCTCGATTTTCGGCCCGGGCATGGCGGAGGCCTACGGTCTCAGTCGCCGCGAGACCTTCGGCATGTTGTTCGAGAATCGCGGGCTGTTTTTTCTCGTGGCGTCAAATTTCATTTTTGTGCAGATGATCGTAAAAGAGGCGATCCCCAAGGAGGCGCGCAAGCCGTACTGGGCCTTGCTGCTGATTCCGGTGCTGTTGCTGGCGGTGGTGTGAAGGATTTTTCCGGCTTTCGGCGCGGCGGCAGTTTTGAATTTTGCGAGGAGTATGGGAAATGACGATACGAAGCGCGACCGTGGACGACGCGGAGCGGCTCTTGGAAATTTACGCTTATTATGTGGAGCATACGGCGATTTCCTTTGAATACGACGTGCCTTCATTGGAAGAATTTAGGAGCCGCGTCGCGAATACGCTGAAAGCGTATCCTTACCTTGTCGTGGAGGAAGGCGGGGCGATTCGGGGTTATGCCTACGCGCATCCTTTTGTCGGCAGGAAAGCCTATGAACGCTCCGCCGAGCTGACGATTTATCTGGCGCGGGAGGCGAAGGGCCGCGGGTATGGCAGGAGCCTCTACGGGGAATTGGAACGTCTTTTGAAAGAAAAGGGAATCACCAATCTATACGCCTGCATCGGCGACCCGATCGAGCCGGACGAATATCTGACCCATGACAGCGAGGCGTTTCACCAGCGAATGGGTTTCGTCAGGGTCGGGACGTTTCACAAGTGCGGCTATAAGTTCAATCGCTGGTACAATATGATCTGGATGGAGAAAATCATAGGGTCGTATGATTGAACTGCGGATCGGGCTGTTGACAGACGCGGGCGTTTGGCATAAACTAAACCTATCAATCGTCTATGATAAGGAGGAAGCCCTATGAGTTATCGTCTTTGGGATATTCTTGGAGAACTTCGTTCGGAGGCCTTTACATGGGTGGATCTCACGCACCCGCTGGACAATTCCAGCCCGTATTGGGCCGGCATTCCGGAAGGTTCGGTGGAGCTGGGGAAAACCTGCTTCGACTGGGGCAACGAGATGCTCGACTGCCTGATCCAGACCTTCAAGTTTCCGGGTCAGTTCGGCACGCATATCGACTTTCCGGGGCATTTCATCAAGAACGCGCCCCTTTCGGAAAAGTACGGCGTGCGCGATATGATTTTCCCGCTCTGCGTGATCGACGTCACGGAAAAGGTCAAGAAAGACGTTCATTACGCGGCGACGGCGGCGGATATAAAAGAGTATGAGGCGAAATACGGCGACATTCCCGACGGAGCTTTCGTGGCGCTGCGCACGGATTGGAGCAAGAATTGGCCCAACATGGACAAGCTTTCCGGCATTGCCGCCGACGGCAGCGAGAATTTCCCCGGCTGGTCCCTCGACGCGTTGAAGTATCTCTACGAGACGAGGAACGCCGCCGCCAACGGTCATGAAGCCCTCGACACCGACGCTTCCGCGGAGGCGGCAAAGGCGGGCGATCTCGCCTGCGAGCGCTATGTGCTGTCCAAGAACAAGCTCCAGATCGAGGTATTGCAAAATCTCGACCGCGTCGCTCCGGCGGGGGCGCTGCTGATCGCCGCGTGGCCGAATATCAAGGGCGCGACCGGTATGCCCGTCCGGGCTTTCGCCGTGACGCCGAAGGCGAAATAAAAGCAAAAACAAAAACCTCCGGGCGGAATCGCTCGGAGGTTTTTCTTGAAAGGCTTATTTTTTCTTCTTGGCGGCCTTCTTGCCATTGACGAAATCTTTGAACGCCGGGCTGGCTTTGAAAACCGGAAGCTTCGCGGCCGGAATCTGGATTTCCTTGCCGGTCTGCGGGTTGCGGCCCTTGCGAGCGGCGCGCTTCGAAATCTTGAAAACGCCGAACTGCAGGAAAGTGATGGAATCCCCGTCCTTCAGAGCCTTACGGATCGTCTCGATGGAGGCGCCGAGAACCGCGTCAACGGCCTTCTGCGTCATACCGGACTTCTGAGCAACCGACTTGATAAAATCTGCCTTCTTCAAAAATATCCCCTCTTTCCGTTTATTGGAGCGCATCATCGCTCTTTACGGCAATTATAACACAACAATTTCCTTTGTAAATAGGCTTTTTCAATAAAATTGAACTTTTTCCCGTTTGATTTGTGGGGTTTTTAGATACAATTTCCGAAATTAACGCCCGTCCGATATGGCTAAAAACTATATCGGACGCGGCTTACGGGTGATTTGCGGCGGTTTGCGGATTCCTGAGAGTTTCCGGCGATATATTTTTGTGGATTTTGAGGAATATGGTATCATTTAATGGAAAGCATTCTTATAAATGTTGCTTTTGATATTTTTACAGGCGCGAGCCGATGGGCCTTTTTCGGGTACGGCGTATGCGTAACCTGCGGGAAAAGAAAACGAGTAAATTGATGTAATGCGGATATGACGGGACCGGGGGCGATGGATTGACGGAACGAAACAAGGGGCTTTTGATGGCTGCCGTGGGCGCCGCTATGTGGGGCGGCAGCGGCGTCGCCGGACAATATTTGCTGCAGGACTGCGGCTTCACGACGGAGTGGCTGGTCGTCACCCGACTGCTGATAGCGGGGGTATTGCTCCTGCTTTTGGATTTGTTCTTCTATCGGGAAAGCATTATCTCCGTTTGGCGCGACCGCCGGGACGCGAAGGAGCTGATCGCCTTCGCCGTCGTGGGAATGCTGGCGGTGCAGTACACGTATTTCGCCAGCATAAAGCACGGGAACGCCGCCGCGGGCACAGTGCTTCAATATCTGATGCCCGTCATTATCGTCGGCTATACGACCCTTTCCACCCGAAAATCGCCGAAGCCCGTCGAGCTGCTTTGCGTCGGAATGGCCGTCCTCGGAACTTTTCTTTTAGTCACCCATTGTGATTTGGGGAAGTTTTCGATTCCGGCCGTCGCCGTGGTATGGGGTTTGCTGTCGGCGCTTTCCGCCGCGTTTTACACCGTGCAGCCGAGGCGCATGATCCAAAAGTGGAGGGCGACTCTTATCATCGGCTGGGGCATGCTCGTCGGCGGGATTGTTCTCTCCGCGATCTGTCCGCCTTGGAATTTTACGGGACGTTGGGACGGTCTGGCGGTGATGATTTATGCGTATATTATCCTCTGCGGCACGGTCATGGCCTTCGGCTGCTACCTCGGCAGCCTGAAATATATTCGCCCCACGGAGGCGAGCATCCTGGGTTCCATCGAGCCGCTGACGGCAATCCTGCTTTCCGTTTTGATGCTGCATATCCCTTTCGGATTTATGGACGTCCTCGGCTCCGCTCTGATCCTGTCCACGGTGTTTCTGCTGGCGGGGACGAAGGAGGAAAAATAGTCCTGCGGCATGGAGTAGGAGGGGGTCAAGAT
>JAEERZ010000246.1 GCA_016286075.1 Selenomonadaceae bacterium | reverse complement strand
ACCCGCAAGGAGGCGCACGACATGGCAAAAAATCGTATCCTTTTCACGTCGGAATCGGTGACGGAAGGCCACCCCGACAAGATGGCCGACCAGATCTCGGACAGCATCCTTGACGCGATCATGGCCGAAGACCCGATGGGCCGCGTGGCGGCGGAGACGCTGGTCACGACGGGACAGGTGCACGTCGTCGGCGAAATCTCGACGAAGTGCTACATCGACATTCCGAAAATCATCCGCGACACGGTGGAGCGCATCGGCTACACCGACGCGAACTACGGCTTCGACTGCAAGACCTGCGGCATCCTCGTTTCCATCGACGAGCAGTCGGCGGATATCGCCCTCGGCGTCGATAAGGCGTTTGAGGCGAAGGCGGGCGAGATGGACGCGATCGACGCGATCGGCGCGGGCGACCAGGGCATGATGTTCGGCTACGCGGCGAACGAGACGCCGGAGCTGATGCCGCTGCCGATTTCTCTCGCGCACAAGCTGGCCTATCGTCTGACGGAAGTCCGCAAGAGCGGCGAGCTCAAGTATCTGCGTCCGGACGGCAAGACGCAGGTGACGGTGGCGTACGAGGACGGCAAGCCCGTCGAGGTCGAGACCATCGTCATCTCGACGCAGCACGATCCCGACGTGACGCAGGAGCAGATCAAGAAGGACATGCTGGAAAAGGTCATCAAGGTCATCGTTCCGAAAGAGCTGCTGACCGACTCCACCAAGTATTTCATCAACCCGACGGGCAAGTTCGTCATCGGCGGCCCGCAGGGCGACTCCGGCCTCACCGGCCGCAAGATTATCGTCGACACCTACGGCGGCATGGCTCGTCACGGCGGCGGCGCTTTCTCCGGCAAGGATCCCACGAAGGTGGACCGTTCGGCGGCGTATGCGGCGCGCTATGTGGCGAAGAACATCGTGGCGGCGGGCCTCGCGGATCGCTGCGAGATCCAGCTTGCTTACGCCATCGGCGTCGCGCGTCCGGTGTCCGTACGCGTCGAGACCTTCGGCACCGGCAAGATCGACGACAGCAAGATTGCCGAGCTCGTCGAGAAGAATTTTGACCTGCGTCCGGCGGGCATCATCAAGACGCTGAACCTGCGCCGTCCGATTTACGCGCAGACGGCTGCTTACGGCCACTTCGGCCGCACCGACGTCGATCTGCCGTGGGAGCACACGGACAAGGCCGACGATCTGAAGAAGCAGGCCGGCATTTAAAAGAAAATAGTAAAGTTAGCAAGAGCGCTCCGTCGAGAGGAAACTTTCGGCGGGGCGCTTTGTGTTCTTTTTAGTGCGCAGGGGATTTTTTTCGCGATTTATAAAAAACAGATTGACAACGTATGAAATTTCGTCTATGATAAGCCCATCATAAGATAAAGCGTTGAGCAGAAAAAGTAACCCTGTTTTAATCCGCACAGCGAGTCGACGACCGGGAAACCGGAGGTGGGATGGTCGGCCGGAGGCGCAAGGCGAATGGTTCTGTGAGCGTCCTTTGAAAGCGCAAGCGAGTAGATAGGAACGGCGTCCTCCGTTACAGGGATAGGATATATTACGTTTGTATCCGACAGAGAAGCCTAAGCAGGGTGGCACAGCGAATCCGTTTCGTCCCGGTGATGAAATGGATATTTTTATTTTGTGAACGCTGCAGGCTAAAATCAGGGTGGCACCGCGAAAGATATTTCGCCCCGACGGAAGAGAACTTCCGTCGGGGCTTTATTTATTGCAAGAAAGATATGGGAAGGAACAGCGTCATGAAAGTTAAGATTTGCGGGCTTCGGACATTGGAAGCGGCACAGACGGCGGAACGAGCCGGCGCGGATTTCCTCGGCTTCATTCTTTGGCCGAAAAGCCGCCGCTACGTTTCCGCCAGTCAGGCGGGAAGCATTGTGCAGGCGGTTCGGGAGCGCGCGATGACAGTCGGCGTCGTCGTCGACCAGTCGCTGGAGGAAGTCGTCGACTTGGCGAGACGATGCCGGTTTAACGCGATCCAGCTCCACGGCCATGAGCCGCCGGAATACGCGGAGGCGCTCCGCACAAAGGCGGATGTGAGAATCATCAAGGCGTTCCGATGGCGTGACGATTTTTCCGTCGATGGCGCGAACGCTTATCCCGCCGATTACGTCCTGCTCGATACATTCAAAAAGGGCATGGCGGGCGGCACGGGAGAGGCGTTTCGATGGCGCGAGGCGGCGGAGGCAACGCGAAGGCTAAAAAAGCCGTTGTTTTTGGCGGGCGGCATTTCGGAGGCAAACGCCAAAGAGGCGGCGCAAACCCTTTCCCCATTCGCGCTTGACGTGTCGGGGAGCCTGGAGGAAGACGGCGAGAAGTCGCCGGAGAAGATCAGGGCGTTCATGAACGCCGTGCAAGACATAAGAAATGAGGCTGCGACATGAAAAATATACTTGCGGAAATCGTCGAGAAGAAAAAGGAAATCGTGGCGACTGCGAAACGGACTATGCCTTTTGATGAGGTAAAACGGGCGGCGCGTCCCGGCGGGTTTCGCCTGTCGCATCGCGTTCGCGACGAAGCGTGGAGCCTGATCGCCGAGTGCAAGCTCCAGTCCCCGGCGAAGGGGCGGCTCTGCCGCGCGTATTCGGTGACGGAGCTCGCGAAGATTTACGAGGAAAACGGCGCCAGCGCCCTCTCGGTGCATACCGACCCGCATTTCCTCGGCTCCAACGAGGACTTCGCCGCCGTGCGGAAGATGACGGACTTACCGCTTTTGCGGAAGGATTTCATCATCGACGAGTATCAAATCTACGAAGCGAGAATGCTGGGCGCGGACGCGGTGCTTCTGATCGCGCGGATCCTGACGCCGAGGCAGCTTCGTGAATTCCTCTATCTGGCATGGGGGCTTGGCATGGACGCGCTGATCGAGGTGCATGATGAGGCCGACCTCGAAGCGGCGCTGGCGACGCCCGCGGAATTCATCGGCGTCAACAACCGCAATCTGACGACCTTTACCACGTCCATCGAGAATACGATGGCGCTGCTGCCGAAAATCGGCGAGGGTCGCACCATCATCAGCGAGAGCGGCGTACAGAGCGCGGAGGACGCGGCGCGGCTCCGCGAGGCGGGGTGTGACGGCATTCTCGTCGGTGAGGGGCTCGTGACGGCGCCGAGCGTCGCGCAGATGGCGAGGCAGCTTTCGTCCGTCGGCGGCACGGCGAAAAAAAGCGCGTGATAAGAGAAGTTAGGAATTAGGAGTTAGGAGTTAGGAGTGATTACATTACTAAAATCGTAATAATTCCTCACTCCACTCTCCTAACTCCTCACTCAATTTTTCCATCGCGTTTTTTGTAGAGACTGATAAATCATATAAAGACTGAAATAATCAGGAGGGTTCATATCATGACAACGGGAAGATTCGGAAAATACGGCGGGCAGTTCGTGCCGGAGATCGTGATGCCGGTGCTGACGGAGCTGCAGGCAGCCTATGAGAAGTATAAGGACGACGAAGACTTCAAGGCGGAGGTGCGCGG
>JAEERZ010000018.1 GCA_016286075.1 Selenomonadaceae bacterium | reverse complement strand
GCTCGGCACGGTTACGATGGATCTCGAGAAGGCGATCAAGGCGATCAAGGCCGGTCAGGTCGAGTATCGTACGGACAAGGCCGGTAACGTTCATTGCCCTATCGGCAAGGCGTCCTTCGATTCCCAGAAGCTTGTCGAAAACTATCGCATGCTTGTCGATACGCTGATCAAGGCAAAACCGGCGGGCGCGAAGGGACAGTATATCAAGTCCCTGACTTTGGCGGCTACGATGGGCCCCGGCGTTCCGGTTCAGCTTGCATCGAAGCCTGAGTAAGGCTGCATTTCCTTAAACTGCATATAGATAAGGCCTAAGACAGCAGGCAGGAGAAATCCGTAAGTCCAGCCGAGGCCGGAATCGCTGCACTTTCCTGCGGCTTCCGGAGTCTTTGGCCGGAAGCCGCAGTTTTTGATTTATGCGAGTTTTTATGAAGATTTATCCGAAAGGAGGTGTGTTTGATGTCTGCTATTCATGACAAGCAGGTTTCTCAAGAAAAGAAAGAAATCGTCGCTTCCCTTAAAGAGGAACTGACTTCTGCGAAAGGCGCCGTTTTGACGTCGTATAAAGGCCTCACGGTCGCACAGGACACACAGCTTCGCAGGGCGCTCCGCGAAGCGGGGGTTTCGTATCATGTTGTCAAGAATACGCTGACCACGATTGCTGCGAAGGAAGCCGGTATGGAAGCTCTCGTTTCCCATTTGGCAGGCACTACTGCTTTGGCGTCGTCGAAAGAGGACGCAGTTGCGCCGGCAAAGGTTATCAGCGAATTCATCAAGAAGAACAAATTGGCTGACGCGGAAATTCTCACCATTAAAGCCGGTTTGGTCGACGGCAAGGTCATCGACGCGAAGGAAGTCGAGGCGCTCGCTTCCCTGCCTTCTCGCGAAGTTCTTATCGCGAAACTTCTTGGCAGCATGCAGTCTCCGATCAGCGGTACGGTGGGCGTGCTTCAGGGCGTTATTCGCAACGCCGTCTATGTGCTTGACGCGATCCGTCAGCAGAAGGAATCGGCGTAAGGCGTGTTAATTTTTAGTGATGTGTAATCAATAATGAAATGAAAACGGAGGTTTTTACAAATGACGAAAGAAGAAATTATGCAGGCTATTGAGAGCATGACGGTTCTCGAGCTTTCCGAACTGGTTAAGGCTATGGAAGAGAAATTCGGCGTTTCGGCTGCGGCTCCGGTCGCTGTCGCTGCCGCTGCTCCGGCTGCTGCCGGCGGCGCTGCCGGTGAGGAGAAGTCGGAGTTCGACGTTATCCTGAAGTCTGCCGGCGACAAGAAGATCGGCGTTATCAAGGTTGTCCGCGAGGTTACGGGTCTTGGCCTGAAGGAAGCGAAGGCTCTCGTCGACGAGGCTCCGAAGCCGGTCAAGGAGAAGGTTGCCAAGGCTGAGGCTGAGGAACTCAAGGCGAAGCTTGAAGAAGCCGGCGCGCAGATCGAGCTGAAGTAAGTCAAAATGAAATGAAGAATCGGGGGGCGAATCGCCCTCCGATTTTTTTATGCACTTTTGATTGACATGAATTTTTTTGTATGATAATATATGTGATTGCAGAAAGTGAAGCGTGACACAATTCCTGCCATCCGAATAATGATCGCGTGGGTCAACGGAATATGAACAATAACGGACAAAAGCGGAATAGAGAAAAACAGGCGGCAAGGTTTTAAACGAAAAAAGGCCTTGTCTTTTCGTGTTTTTGGTTTTCTTTTCCGTTTTTGTGCGATTCTTTTTGTGTCGTTTCGACCTCAAATTTGGGGAAACGGACGGTTGGCGTTTCCCCGGCTAAGGAGTGAAGGATTTCATGTTTAATCCTGTACCGGTAGGCAAAAGAACCAGGTATAGCTATGCCAGAATCAAGGAAGTCATGGAGATGCCGCATCTTCTTGACATCCAACGCAATTCTTATAAATGGTTCATGAAGGAGGGAATGCGCGAGATTTTCCGCGATATTTCCCCGATTCAGGATTTTACGGAAAATCTGGTGCTTTCGTTTGAGGATTTCTTTCTCGGAAAGCCGAAATATGAACTGGACGAGTGCAAAGAGCGCGACGTGACTTACGCCGCGCCGCTTCGTGTTGTCGTTCGTTTGGCGAATAAAGAAACCGGCGAGATCAAGGAGCAGGAAGTATTCATGGGAGATTTCCCGTTGATGACCGATACGGGAACCTTCATCATCAACGGCGCGGAGCGAGTCATCGTCAGCCAGCTCGTCCGTTCGCCGGGTGCTTATTATAATGAAACGATTGATTCGTCCGGCAAGAAATTATATGCGGCGACTGTGATTCCGAACCGCGGCGCTTGGATCGAATTGGAAACTGACGTCAACGACGTTCTTTCCGTGCGTATCGACAGAACGCGTAAACTGCCGGTAACTGTCCTCGTCCGCGCGCTCGGATATTCGACGGACGAAGAGATTCTTGAGCTTTTCGATCATCACCCGTTGATCTGCACGACGTTGGAGCGTGAGGGCGATCGGGACAAGGAGAAGATGCCGACCCGGGAAGACGCCCTGCGTGAGATTTATCACAGGCTGCGTCCCGGCGAATTGGCGACGGCGGATAATGCGCAGCAGCTTCTGAAGGCATTGTTCTTCGATCCGAAGCGGTACGATCTGGCAATGGTCGGCCGTTATAAATTGACGAAAAAATTGGGTTGGAAGCGTCGCGTGCTCGGCCATGTTTTGGCGGAACCTTTGGTCGACCGCGAGACCGGTGAGGTCGTCGTTCCGGCTGACGTTGTTATTGAAGAATCTATGCTGGAAGGCATTGACGCGGAGAAAGAACACGCGATTTTTGGGGACAGCGGTGATATCTCGCTGTTTATCCGTACCGGCTCCGAGGAGCGGCCGCGGATGAAGATGATCTGCTCCCCGACGCTGGAGCATCATTATCGGACGATTACCAAGGGCGACATTATGGCGTCCATCAATTACCTTTTGAATCTTGTGGACGGCGTCGGTACTACCGATGATATCGACCATCTTGGAAACCGCCGCGTTCGCTCGGTGGGCGAGCTTTTGCAGAATCAGTTCCGTATCGGTCTTTCCCGTATGGAACGCGTGGTTCGCGAACGCATGACGATTCAGGACGTCGATGTGATTACGCCGCAGGCGCTCATAAATATTCGGCCTGTGGTCGCTGCGATCAAGGAATTCTTTGGTTCTTCGCAGCTCTCGCAGTTTATGGATCAGCACAATCCTCTGTCCGAGCTGACGCATAAACGGCGTCTTTCGGCTTTGGGTCCGGGCGGTCTTTCCCGTGAGAGGGCGGGTTTCGAGGTTCGCGACGTACACAATTCCCATTACGGTCGTATGTGTCCGATCGAGACTCCGGAAGGTCCGAACATCGGCTTGATTGGTTCTTTGTCCAATTACGCCCGTATCAATCAGTTCGGTTTCATGGAGACGCCTTATCGGAAAGTGGATAAGGTAAATAAGTGCGTGACGGACGAAGTTCGTTACCTGACTGCGGATGAAGAAGACAACATCACCATCGCGCAGGCCAACGAGCCGCTGGATGAGAATAATTGGTTCAAGAATGAGCGCGTAACGGCGCGTCATCATGAGGAAACCTTGTTGGCGCGGCGCGATCGCGTCGATTACATGGACGTTTCGCCGAAACAGGTGGTTTCCATCGCAACGGCGATGATTCCGTTCCTGGAAAACGACGACGCAAACCGCGCGCTGATGGGCGCCAACATGCAGCGCCAGGCGGTGCCTCTGCTGAAAACGCAGGCTCCGTTGGTAGGCACCGGTATGGAGTACAAGGCGGCTTGCGACTCCGGCGTCATGGTGCTCGCGCATCGTGCGGGTAAGGTGGAGTACGTTTCTGCGGACAGGATCGACGTCCGTACGGAAGACGGAGAGCTTGACACATACAAGCTTCAGAAATATCTCCGCTCCAATCAGGGGACGTGCATTAATCAGATTCCTATCGTTTACGAAGGCGACGAAGTTTTTGAGAATCAGCCTATTGCCGACGGCCCGGCTACCGATCACGGCGAATTGGCTTTGGGATACAACATCATTGTCGCTTATATGCCGTGGGAAGGTTATAACTACGAGGACGCCGTGCTTCTGAGTGAAAATCTCGTAAAGCGCGACCTTTATACGTCTATCCATATTGAAGAATATGAATGCGACGCTCGGGACACAAAGCTTGGGCCCGAGGAGATTACCCGGGATATTCCAAATGTGGCGGAAGACGCTCTCCGCGATCTCGATGAAGAAGGCATTATCCGCATCGGCGCCGAGGTTCGGCCTGGAGATATTCTTGTAGGCAAAGTTACGCCGAAAGGCGAAACGGAACTGACGGCGGAAGAAAGATTGCTTCGCGCAATCTTCGGCGAAAAGGCGCGCGAGGTTCGCGACACTTCGCTCCGCGTTCCGCACGGCGAGGCGGGTAAGATTGTCGACGTCAAGGTGTTCAGCCGCGAGAACAACGACGAGCTTTCGCCGGGAATCAATCGTCTTGTGCGCGTCTACATCGCGCAGAAGCGTAAAATCTCCGTCGGCGACAAGATGTCCGGTCGGCATGGAAACAAGGGCGTCGTGTCCCGCATCATGCGTCAGGAGGATATGCCGTTCCTGCCGGACGGTACTCCGGTGGATATCGTATTGAATCCGCTGGGCGTTCCGTCCCGTATGAATATCGGGCAGATTCTTGAAACGCATTTGGGTATGGCTGTGCGCGAGCTTGGCAATCAGATTCGCGAAGGCGATCCGACGGTGGAAAAACGGCTCCGCGCCATTGGTTACGATTTCGATAAATACGGAATGCCGAAGCCCGATGTGGCCGGTATTCATATCGCGACGCCGGTATTTGACGGCGCGAAAGAATCCGAGGTATTCGACACGATCCGGGCGGCGGGGCTCAGCGAAGACGGAAAGACGGTCCTGTACGACGGTCGTACGGGCGAGCCTTTCGAAAATCGCGTTACGGTCGGCTGCGTGTATATGTTGAAGCTTCACCACTTGGTGGATGACAAGATCCACGCCCGTTCCACGGGCCCGTATTCCCTCGTTACGCAGCAGCCGTTGGGCGGCAAGGCTCAGTTTGGCGGCCAGCGTTTCGGCGAAATGGAAGTCTGGGCGTTAGAGGCTTACGGTGCCGCTTACACCCTGCAGGAGATACTGACGGTCAAGTCGGATGACGTTGTGGGACGCGTGAAGACTTACGAAGCTATCGTCAAAGGGGAAAATATTCCCGAGCCGGGCGTTCCCGAATCGTTCAAGGTGCTCATCAAGGAACTCCAGAGTATCGGTCTTGATATCAAAGTCCTTTCGGAAGATGCGCAAGAAATCGTCATTCAGGACGATGAAGAGGATATCAACGAAACGGCGCGCGAGTTGGATATCGACGTCGAGGGCGTAGATCCGACGCAGGGCGCGGCTGCCGATAAGGGCGCACAGGCGGAAGGCTCCTACGATGAGACCGAAGGCGCAGAGGATTCCGTTTTGGACGACGAAAACATCATCGCCGATTTGGGCGGAGATGATGGGGAAGATTTGGACGGGTTCACGGATACGGACGATAATTCGGAAGAATAAAGAAGGGAGTGCAGCCCTTTGTTGGATGTAAATAATTTTGATTCGATGCGGATTGGCCTCGCGTCGCCGGAGAAAATCCGTGAGTGGTCGTACGGAGAGGTCAAAAAGCCGGAGACAATCAATTATCGTACTTTGAAGCCGGAACGCGACGGCCTGTTTTGCGAGCGTATTTTTGGCCCGACTCGCGACTGGGAGTGCCATTGCGGAAAATACAAGCGGATTCGCTACAAGGGAATCGTCTGCGATCGTTGCGGCGTTGAGGTCACGCGCTCCAAGGTTCGTCGTGAGCGTATGGGGCATATCGAATTGGCTGCGCCGGTGTCGCACATTTGGTATTTCAAAGGGATTCCCAGCCGTATGGGGTTGATTCTCGATATTTCTCCCCGGTCGCTTGAGAAAGTGTTGTATTTTGCCTCCTATATCGTCCTTGATCCGGGCGATACGTCGCTGAAGAAAAAAGATTTGCTGACGGAGGACGAATATCAAAAGTTTTGCGAAGCGAACGGCTCAAATTTCCGCGTCGGTATGGGCGCTGAGGCCATCAAGGAACTTCTGGAAGAAATTGACCTTGAAAAGCTGAATGAGGACCTTCGCAATGAACTGGCAGGCGTCAGCGGGCAGAAAAAAGTCCGTGCGATTCGGCGTTTGGAGGTTGTGGAGGCATTCCGGAAATCCGGGAATAAACCGTCGTGGATGATTTTGGACGTCGTTCCCGTTATCCCGCCGGAGCTTCGCCCGATGGTACAGCTTGACGGCGGTCGTTTTGCGACTTCCGATTTGAACGACCTTTATCGTCGTGTCATCAACCGCAATAATCGTTTGAAGCGGTTGCTTGACTTGGATGCGCCGGATATCATCGTCAGGAATGAAAAGCGTATGCTGCAGGAGGCTGTGGATGCGCTGATTGATAACGGTCGTCGCGGCCGTCCCGTCACCGGGCCGGGCAATCGCCCCTTGAAGTCCTTGTCCGATATGCTTAAGGGCAAGCAGGGACGTTTCCGTCAGAATTTGCTCGGAAAACGCGTCGATTATTCCGGCCGCTCGGTTATCGTCGTAGGTCCGGAGTTGAAGCTGCATCAGTGCGGTCTCCCGAAGGAAATGGCGCTGGAGCTCTTCAAACCCTTCGTTATGAAGAAATTGGTCAACAGCGGCGCGGCTACGAACATCAAAGCTGCGAAGCGTGCCGTAGAGCGCGTGCGTCCGGAAGTCTGGGATGTCCTGGAGGACGTTATCAAAGAGCATCCGGTACTTCTGAACCGTGCGCCGACGCTGCATCGTCTCGGTATTCAGGCTTTTGAGCCGGTACTGACGGAAGGCCGCGCGCTGAAGCTGCATCCGTTGGCCTGCACCGCTTACAACGCCGATTTCGACGGCGACCAGATGGCGATTCATCTTCCGCTTTCGGCCGAGGCTCAGGCGGAAGCTCGTATCCTGATGCTTGCGGCGCATCATATCCTCGCGCCGAAAGACGGAAATCCGATTATTGTTCCGACCCAGGACATGGTGCTCGGCTCCTATTATCTGACGATCCTGCGGCCCGGCGCCAAGGGCGAGGGCATGTTCGTCACGGGCATTGAGGAAGCCCTGTTGGCGCAGCAGCATGAGTCATTGGATCTTCAGGCGTCGATTACGACCCGTATCGAAGGCTACGGCCTTGTGAAGACTTCCTTGGGACGTATGATTTTCAATGAAATACTCCCTGAGGAAATTCGTTACTATGTCAAGAATAAAAAGACGGGCGAGTGGGAATACGGCATCCAGATGAACAAGAAGGAGCTGGAGCGCCTCGTTGCGAAATGCTTCAAGCATTTTGGCGCGGGCAAGACCGCCGTCGTCATTGATAACGTAAAGAACCTCGGATATCATTACGCCTGCCTTGCGGGCATGACGGTCGCTATCTCAGACGTCATTGTTCCGCCGGAAAAACAGTCGATGATTGATGCGACGACCGAAGCGGTCAACAAGATTGAGCATCAGTTTGGCCGCGGTCTCATTACGGAAGAAGAGCGCTATAATAAAGTTGTCGCTCTCTGGCAGCAGACGACCAACGACGTCGGCGAGGCCATGATGCACAACATGGACTCCTTTAATCCGATCTTTATGATGGCGGACTCCGGCGCTCGAGGCAACGCGCAGCAGATGCGCCAGCTTGCCGGTATGCGCGGTCTGATGTCCGATCCTTCGGGTAAAATCATCGCGCTGCCTATCACGGCCAATTTCCGTGAAGGTCTGACGGTTTCCGATTACTTCATTTCCTCGCACGGCGCCCGCAAGGGTCTTGCCGATACGGCTCTCCGTACGGCGGACTCCGGTTATCTGACGCGCCGTCTGGTGGACGTTGCGCAGGACGTCATCGTACGGGAAGACGACTGCGACATCATGAGCATCGATCTCCAGCGGGAGCGTGCCCGTCTTGCGGCTTCCACGACGGAAGCGCTGGAGATTTTGGGCGACGTTCTGGTCGGCCGGGTATTGGGAGCGGCGATTGCCGACCCCGAAACCGGCGAGATGCTCTTGCCGCAGGATACGGTGCTGACGGAAGGAGATCTTTCCGTCATCGGCGAGAGCAAAGTCCCCGAGATTGTGATTCGCGGCTCACTGGCGGCGTCAGAGGCCGTCATCAGCAATGCGATGGTTTCCGAAACCGTGGTGTTGGGAACTCCGGACGCCAAAGTTCGGAAAAAGGAACTGCATACCTTTATGCATGAAATCGCCGGCAAGAAAGCGACGGAAGACGTTGTTTCCGGCGACGGTGAAATCCTGATTCCCGCCGATACGGAGATTACGGAGGACGACGTTGAGAAGGCGTTGGAAAGCGACGCGCAGGAGATTCGCGTTCGCAATAACAACGTACGCGGCATCGAGGTCGAGGCTATTAAAGAAGGCAACGGCATTATCGAGCCGCTTTCAGAGCGTATCATCGGCCGCGTATTGGCGGAAGATATTATCGATCCGAAGTCGGGCGAGAAGATTGCTTCGCTGAACCAGACGGTGGACGAGGAACTGGCGGAAAAAATCTGCAAGGTTCGGGACAAAGTTTCTATCCGCAGCGTGCTTACCTGCAAATCCCAGTATGGCGTCTGCATTAAATGCTACGGACGTGACTTGGCCAATGCGGCTGAAGTCGACGTCGGTGAAGCAGTTGGCATTATCGCGGCGCAGTCCATCGGCGAGCCGGGTACCCAGCTCACCATGCGTACGTTCCATTCCGGCGGCGTCGCCGGCGACGATATCACGCAGGGCCTCCCGCGCGTCGAAGAACTTTTCGAGGCGCGCAAGCCGAAGCATCATGCGATCATCGCCGAGAACGAAGGCACGGTGGAAGTGCAGGATGATCTGAGGAAAGTCACGATCACTTCGGACGATGGAGAGCCGCATGAGTATGAAATACCGTATGGCGCCCGCATGGTCGCGCAGACCGGTATGAAGATGAAGCTCGGCGACAAGATTACCGAGGGTTCCATCAATCCTCATGACATTCTCCGCGTATGCGGACTCAAGGAGACTCAGCGTTACCTCGTCTATGAGGTACAGAAGGTCTATAAATCCCAGGGTGTCGGCATCAATGATAAGCATATCGAAGTCATGGTGCGTCAGATGCTCCACAAGGTCAAGATTGAGGATTCGGGCGATACGTATTTCCTGCCCGGCGAGTATATTGATATCAATTCCTTCGAGGCTGTCAATGCCCGCGTGATCGAGAACGGCGGCGCTCCTGCTGTCGCGAAGCCGATTCTGCTTGGTATCACGAAGGCGTCTTTGGCTACGGATTCGTTCCTGTCGGCGGCGTCCTTCCAGGAGACGACCCGCGTGCTGACGGATGCGGCTATCAAGGGGAAGGTCGATCCGCTGATCGGATTGAAGGAAAATGTTATCATCGGCAAGTTGATTCCTGCCGGAACGGGAATGGGACGCTATCGTAACATCGGCGTCGTGGATCCTGATGCGGCGGAGGTTGTCGACGGCGAGGCGTTGGCGGAAAGCGAGACGGCTTTGGAGGACGCGGAAGGCGTTCCCGCAGAAAACGGAGACGCTTCTGAAGACGTAGCTGTTTTGGAAACGCCCGAGGCTGAGCCGACGGCATAAACACAAAAAAAGAAACGGTTCGTGCGCGTCATTCGCCGCGAACCGTTTTTTTGACAACGAGACGGGAGGCGGTATTGTTGAGTGCATTGACATTGGCGAAAGCAAAGGAGATTTTGGCAAAGCATACTACGGAAGCTCATCTTTTTACGCATGCGGCGGCCGTCAGTGCGGCGATGGGCGCACTGGCCGAGCATTTTGGCGCGGACGCGGAGCATTGGGCAGCCATCGGATGGCTCCATGACGTGGATTATGAAAAATATCCGAACGAACACTGCCGTCATGTGCGGGAGCTTTTGGAACCGGAAGGAGTCGATGAGGAAGATATCCGGTCGATAATATCGCACGGTTATGGTCTTGTTACCGACGAGAAACCGCCGGAAACGGATCTGGAAAAAAGCCTGTTCGCCGTCGATGAGCTGACGGGTATCGTTCATGCCTATGCGCTGATGCGTCCTGAGGGCATGGCTGGAATGGAAGTCAAAAGCCTGAAAAAGAAATTCAAGGATAAACGATTTGCGGCAAAATGCGACCGCGATCTTATCAAAGACGGCGTCGAAAAGCTCGGGCTTGACATCGGCGTCGTGATGGAATATTGCATTAAAGGCATGCAGGCCCACGAGGCTGAATTGGATTTGGGAAAATAAAGAAAGCGGGAGTGGAACAATGAGCATCAAAATCGGAATCTTAGGGTATGGAAATCTTGGCCGCGGCGTTGAGTACGCAGTGGACGCGTGCGAGGATATGGAACTTGCTGCGGTATTTACGCGTCGAGATCCGTCTGCGTTAAAGATTCGCAGAAAGGACGTCCCCGTCGTATCGGTAAACGACATTGAAAAATGGAAGGACAAGATCGACGTATTGATTTTATGCGGCGGCAGCGCCACCGATCTGCCGGTGCAGACGCCGCAGTATGCAAAGACGTTTAATGTCATCGACAGTTTTGACACGCACGCGCGCATTCCCGAGCATTTTGCGGCTGTGGACGCGGCGGCAAAGTCGGGCGGCAAGACCGCGATCATTTCCGTCGGCTGGGATCCGGGGCTCTTTTCGCTGAACCGCGCTTACGCAAGCGCGATTTTGCCGAGCGGCAAGGATTATACCTTTTGGGGGCGCGGCGTCAGCCAGGGACATTCCGACGCCATCCGTCGCATCGAAGGCGTAAAAAATGCGAAGCAATACACGGTTCCGGTGGAAAGCGCGCTGGATGCGGTACGTTCGGGCAAGAATCCGTCGCTTTCGACGCGGGAAAAACACACGCGGGAATGCTTCGTCGTGGCGGAAGAGGGCGCGGATAAAGCGCGCATCGAAAAGGAAATTGTAACGATGCCGAATTATTTCGCCGACTACGACACCACCGTCCATTTCATCGACGAAAAGGAATTCAATGAAAAGCACGGCGGCCTTGCTCACGGCGGTTTTGTAATCCGTTCGGGCGCGACCGGAGAGAACGGCGCGCACAAGCACGTCGTGGAGTTCAGTCTGAAGCTTGACTCCAATCCCGAATTCACGGCCAGCGTTCTCGTCGCTTATGCGCGGGCCGCGCATCGTATGGCGGCGGAGGGGCAGAAGGGCGCGAAGACCGTCCTCGACGTCCCGCCCGCGTATCTCTCGCCGAAGACGGGCGAGGAGCTTCGCGCGTCGCTGCTGTAAACGGACATAGCGTAAAAACGGCATGGGAAATCAAATCCCACGCCGTTTTTTTATTTCGCGCAATTTGACAGAAAAGGGAATAAGGCTTAGAATCTTTATTATGGATTTTTATGTCATTGGTTGGTAAGCGCAAGTATCTTGCCTGAATTAGGCAGAGGAGGTTTTTCATGGCAAAGCAACCGGCGAAGACGACGAATAGCAGAAGATCCCGCTCATCCAAGAAGAGCGGCGGTACTTTTTGGCGGATTCTCGGCGGTTTCTTACTCGTGGTCTTAGTGATGCTCACCGGCATCGGCTGCGGGTTTTTGACGGCAAGCATGAATACAAGGCCGAATCTGGCAGAGGATCTTACGCCTTCAGCGTCGTCCCAGATATATGATATCAACGGAAATGAGATTGCGAATATACATGCTACGGAAAATCGTATGCCTGTCAAAATCGCCAAAATACCGAAAGACCTTCAGAACGCTTTTATCGCGGTGGAGGACGCGCGTTTTTATGAGCATGCGGGTATCGATCCCCGCGGCATCTTGCGCGCTCTTTGGGCCAATATTTCAGGAGGCGAGGTTTCCGAGGGCGGTTCGACCATTACGCAGCAGCTGGCGAAGAACGCCTATCTGACGCCTGAGCGCACCATAAAACGTAAAATACAGGAGATGTTTCTTGCGCTGCAACTGGAGCGCGAGTATACGAAACAAGAGATTTTAGAGTTCTATCTGAACCAAATCTATTTCGGGCAGGGCGCTTACGGCGTCGAAGCCGCGGCGAAGACGTATTTCGGCAAGGACGTCAGCGCGCTGACGCTGAACGAGTGCGCTATGCTGGCAGGCATTCCCAAAAGCCCGAATTATTATTCGCCCTTTAATAATTTGGAAGCGGCACGGGCGCGTCGCGCAACGGTGCTGGAGCAAATGGCGAAATACCATTATATCAGCGATTCCGAAGCAAGCCGTTTGAAAAAGGAAGACCTGAAGCTTGCCCGACCGCAAGCGGGAGGAGTGACGGAGGCTGCATATTTCATCGATTATGTAGTACAGGGCCTGATTGACAAGTACGGCGCGGACGCTGTCTACAAGAGCGGGCTCAAGATTTATACGACCATCGACATGGATATGCAGCGGGCTGCAGAAGCGGCCATGAAGATGCTCCCGACATTTGAGACCGATAAGAACGGCTTGGCGCAGCCTCAGGGCGCGCTGGTGGCCATCGATCCGCATACCGGACAGATTAAGGCGATGGTGGGCGGCCGCGGCACGGATCAATTCAACCGCGCGACGATGGCGGAACGGCAGCCGGGTTCGGCTTTCAAACCCTTTGTATTCGCGGCGGCGCTGGAGAACCGGTTTACGCCGAATACGATCATCGAGGACAGCCCGATCATGGTCGGAGACTGGGAACCGATGAACTACAACCGGAATTTCAACGGAAAAGTGACGCTCCGTTATGTGGCGGAGCAGTCGCTGAACGTGCCGACGGTTAAGATTGCGCAGAAGATCGGTATGGACAAGCCGATTTATTACGCGCAGGAAATGGGAGTCTCGACCTTCGTACTGGACGGGCCGACGAACGATCGCGGTCTCGCCACCTCTCTCGGCGGACTGACGCGTGGCGTGACGCCTCTGGAGCTGACCAGCGCATACGGCACTTTTGCGAATCAAGGGATTCACGTCGAACCGACGGCGATCATCAAGGTGCTCGATCGCAACGGAAAAGTCTTGGAACAGGCGAAGCCGAAGCAGAAGAATGTCATCAGCGAGGCCAGCGCGAACGATTTGACGTCCATGCTGCAGGGCGTCATTGCTCGCGGTACGGGCACGGGCGCGGCTATCGACCGTCCCGCGGCAGGCAAGACGGGGACGACCAGCGATTATTGCGACGCGTGGTTCGTCGGTTACACTACCGACCTCGTAGCGGGCGTGTGGATCGGCTGCGACGACAACAGCGATCTTGACGGCATGACCGGCGGCAATCTGCCTGCTTCCGTTTGGCAGGCGTTCATGGAGAAAGCGACGGCGAATATGCCGGTTCGTCAGTTTGAGCCAGGTACGAGTTATCGGAGCGACGCTATGGACGAACTGAAAGAGGACGGTAAAACGACGAGACCGAACCAGAAAAAGGATCAGAAACAGGATAATCAAAGAAATACAACGCAACAGCCGCTTCGACCGGCGACGCCCAAGAACGAAGAAACGCCGAAACGAGAGACGACGCAACCGCCGGCTTCGCCGACGCGTCCTTCGACGGGCGGGAAATCCGAGAACACAGCGCCTGCTGAACGGACTCCGGAGCCTGAGACGGAACCGACGCCGGCGCCGCCTCCGACGAGTCCGACGGTTGGCGGGCCCTCCACTTCGCCGAGCATGTCAGGCGGTATGGGCAAAGGGCGATAAGAGAGTGCAATTTGAAAAAACGCTTCGTACAGCGGGGCGGAAGGAGTTATTTGGATGCCGTTAAACGTATGGGATGAATTGAAAGAACGCGGCTATATTGCGCAATGTACGAACGAGGAGGAGGTCAAGAAACTCCTTTCCGAAGAAAGAATTACGTTTTACATAGGCTTCGATCCGACGGCGGACAGTTTGCACGTCGGCCATTTCCTTGCGTTGATGGCCATGGCTCGACTTCAGAAAGCCGGTCATCGGCCGATCTGTCTTGTGGGCGGAGGGACCGGCACTGTCGGCGACCCGTCGGGGCGCACCGATATGCGCCGCGTAATGACCGACGAGGAGATTGAGGCGAACTGCGAGCGGTTCAAAGTACAGATGGCGCGTTTCATCGACTTTTCGGACGGAAAGGCGCTGATGGTCAATAACGGAGAATGGCTGCGTAAGCTCAATCACATTGAATTTTTGCGGGACGTGGGCGCCTGTTTTTCGGTCAATCGAATGCTGGCGGCGGAGTGCTACAAGAACCGTATGGAGCAGGGTCTTACGTTCCTTGAGTTCAACTATATGACGATGCAGGCCTATGATTTCATGGAATTGAATCGTCGCTACGGTTGCGTGATTCAAATGGGCGGCGACGATCAATGGTCGAATATCATTGCGGGAGTGGAGCTGATTCGTCGTCGGGAGGGGCGCGCCGCCTACGGTCTGACGCTTTCGCTCCTGACGAAGAGCGACGGCAAGAAGATGGGAAAGACTGCTTCGGGCGCTCTTTGGCTCGACGCGGAGAAGACTTCGCCCTATGACTTTTACCAATACTGGCGAAATGTCGACGACGGCGACGTGGAAAAATGCCTCGCACGGCTGACCTTCCTGCCGATGGACGAGGTGCACCGACTTACCGAGCATCGCGACGAGCGCATGAACGACGCGAAAAAAATCCTTGCTTACGAGGTTACGCGGCTCGTTCACGGCGAAGCCGAGGCGGAAAAAGCGAAAGCGGCGGCGGAAGCGCTTTTCGGCGGCGCGGGCGATACGGATTCTATGCCGACGGCAGAAGTTGCCGCGTCGGATATGGGTGCGCGTCTCCTCGACGTGCTGGCGAAAACAGGCGTCGTAGCCTCGAAGGGCGAGGGGAAACGTCTCGTCCAGCAGAACGGTCTCTCGCTGAACGACGAGCGCGTCTCGGATATCGAGCGCAAGCTGACCGAGGAGGATTTCAAGGACGGCTCCGCTATCGTGAGGAAAGGGAAAAAGACTTATGTGCGGCTGACGCTGGTACAATAGAAAAGAACGCCTCTCCTAAAATCCGATGGATTTTACGGGGAGGCGTTCTTTTATGCGTATGCGCTTATTCTATGGGAGGAGGCGGTTGCTCCGCATCCTCCGCGTCGCGGTAAATGTCCTCAATGACGAGGCGTATGATGACCATCAGCGGCACGGCGAGGAACATGCCCGGCGCGTCGAGGAGACAGCCGCCGAGGAGCAAGCCGAGCAAGATGGCGATCGGGTGCAGATGCAGGGATTTTCCAATCAGAGTGGGATAGATGATGTTGTGATTGGCCTGCGTAATCAGCAGATAGAAGAAAAGCGTCTGCGCTGCCATCCAAAGCGAGATGGTTGCGGCAACGGACACGCCGAACAGGGCGGCGATAGTCGGGCCGATGACGGGAATGAACTCGCTGACGCCGGAAAGCACGGCGAAGACTACCGCGTAAGGAATATCGCGGGCGGTGAAGTAAAGGAACACGACGGTTCCCATCAGGAGGCAAATGGCGATCTGACTGCAAATGTATGTATGGAGCGACAGCAAAATGCGGTCGAAGAGTTTAAAAACACGCAGATGATCTTTTTTCGGAAAGAGGCGCGTGATCCATTCTTCAATCTCGCGGCCGTCCTTGAGCAGGTAAAATGCAGAGAACAGAATGATGACGACGTCGAAGATTTTTGAGAAAAACGAGAACAATACGTCCAAAGAGGAACGAAGGGCGTCGATACCGAAAGATGCGAGTTCCCGCCAAAATTTGTCGACCTCTTGGGCGATGGCCGGATAGGAGGCGAACAGGTCGCGCATGCTTTCTGTCAATGCCGGAAGGTCCTGCGAGAATTTCTGCGCGGAGCGCGCCAGCGGCGTCGACAGCACGGTAAACAGGACCGTGACGGCGATGAGGAAAAGAATCAGCGTTATGGCGGCGGCGAGGCCGCGCGGGATCATCCGGTGCCGATGCAGATAGTCGACCATCGGACACAGTAAAAGATGAAGAAGCAATGCGATAAATACGACAAAGGCGAGCTGCGGCAACAGCCAAAACGAGCCCAGCAGCAGGATGAAGCTGATGCCGAGCAGTATAGAAGTTTTGTGGGTCGCCCACATAGATAAAAGCCCCCTTTGTGTTTCTGCTCTCCTATTATAGACGCGCGGCCCGGGATTTGTCCATAGGAAGCTGGATTTTAACCGGCAGACATTCCTTTGGATGCGGAAAGGTGTTGCCGTCGTGAAGTTACTTTGTTATGATAAAGGCGGAATATAGAAAAAGGTGTGTTGTATTTTGCCGGATTCGGGAAAGCATATATTGACGCTCGGTATCGAGTCGAGCTGCGACGAAACTGCGGCGGCTGTGCTCCGCGACGGGCGGGAACTTTTATCAAACGTAATATCTACGCAGATTCCGCTGCACAGAAAATATGGCGGCGTGGTACCGGAGATTGCTTCAAGGCGTCATATTGTGAACGTAATGCCCGTAATCGATGAAGCGCTCCAGAAAGCGGAGGTTGCCTTGTCCGACGTAGATCAGGTTGCCGTGACGTATGGGCCCGGTCTCGTCGGGGCGCTTCTGGTCGGCGTTTCAGCGGCGAAGGCGTTGGCGTTTGCTCGAAACGTGCCGTTGATTGGCGTCAACCATTTGGAAGGCCACATTTTCGCGAATTTTTTGAGCCATAAGGAACTGGAACCTCCGTTTATGGCGCTGGTGGTTTCGGGCGGACATACGGCGTTGATTCACGTCGTCGGATACAATCATTTCCTGCTGATGGGACAGACGCGGGATGACGCCGCCGGAGAAGCCTTCGACAAGATTGCCCGCGTCATGGGACTGCCGTATCCCGGAGGTCCGGAGATTGATAGGCTGGCGGCGGAGGGCGATGAGAACGCCGTGGATTTCCCGCGGGCGCTTCGGGAAAAGGGAAATTACGAATTCAGCTTCAGCGGCCTGAAATCCGCGGTATTGAATTACCTGAACGAGATGCAAATGAAACGCATTGCGGTGAATAAGGCGGACGTGGCGGCTTCGTTCCAAAAGGCGGTCATCGAAGTGCTGGTGCAGAAATCGCTGGAGGCGCTTTCGGAAACAAAGCTCGATACGCTGGTATTGGCGGGAGGCGTTGCGGCGAACAGCGCCTTAGAGCATAGGCTGCGCGAGGCGTCGGCGGAACATGGAATCCGTTTTTATTATCCCGACAAGATTCTTTGTACGGACAATGCGGCGATGATTGCCTGCCGTGGGTACTACCAGTCGCGGGCAGGGCTTTTTTCCGATCTTCGGTTGAACGCCGTGCCGGGGCTTTCGTTGCAAAGCGTGGAAGCGTAAAAAATGGGAGGGGCGACGGATATGACGGACGAGCTTCAAAAATTGGTGGAAATCCTGCGGGAAAGCAAAAGAATCGTGTTTTTCGG
>JAEERZ010000245.1 GCA_016286075.1 Selenomonadaceae bacterium | reverse complement strand
GTCGCGTGCCTTGTGATCCTGTTTGTCGTAGGCATGGGCATCGCGAAAGCGATTACCAGCCCGCTGGAAGTCATGATGGACGTCTGCGAGCATTTGAAGAACGGCGACTTCCGTAAGACGCCGATGAATATCGAGCGCGGCGACGAGTTCGGCACTATGGCGGGCGTCGTTTCCTCCATGCGTGACGGCTTGAACCAGCTCATGGTGCAGACCCATGAGTCCACGGAACAGATTGCCGCGGCATCCGAGGAGCTGACCGCCAGCGCGGGACAGTCCGCTGAGGCGTCGAACCAGGTGGCCCAGTCCGTCACTGAGGCGGCCGCCGCCGTGGTGGAGCAGCAGGGCGGCGTTTCCACGAGCATCGAGGCCGTCGGGCAGGTGGCCCAATCCGTGGATGCGATTCGCGTCAAGGCGGGAACGGTGGCCGAGCGCTCCGATTCCGCTGCGGAATATGCTGCGGAAGGCGGAGAAGCCATCCAGAAGTCTGTGGCCCAAATCGAGAGCGTCGAGCGCACCGTGCAGGAGTCTTCCGCGATGGTGGACAAGCTGGGCGAACGCTCGCAGGAGATTGGGCAGATCGTCGAGACGATTTCCGGTATCGCGAGCCAGACGAACCTCTTGGCGCTGAACGCGGCTATCGAGGCGGCGCGCGCGGGCGAGCACGGCCGCGGCTTTGCGGTTGTCGCCGAAGAAGTCAGGAAGCTGGCCGAGCAGTCCGGCGACGCGGCGCAGCAGATTGCCGATTTGATTCGGAGCATCCAGGACGACACCCATTCCGCCGTCAACTCCATGCAGTTGGGCTCCACGGCTGTTGCCGAAGGCGCGCGCTCCGTCAGCGCCTTGCGGGGGACCTTTGAGCAGATCGAGAAGCTCGTCAACGAAGTGCGCCATGAGGCGCAGGCCATGGCGGGCGAGGTCAACCAGGCTTCGAGAGACGCCAATAATATCTCCAAGGAGATTGACAACATCGCGAAGCAGGGACAGCGCGTTTCGGACGAGATGCAGACGGTCAGCGCGGCGACAGAGCAGCAGTCCGCGTCCGCCAGCGAGATCGCCCGCGCCAGCGATTCGCTGTCGAAGCTGGCCGATGAGCTCCAGTCTTCGCTGCAGAAATTCAAATACTAATTGCAGCTATATTAATATGAAGAAAACGAAACCACCCCGCGCGGGTGGTTTTGTTTTATGTCGGCGGCAGCCGAAACTTTTGCGTTCCTTCCTGTTCGGAAAAAAGCCAAAAAACTTTTCAAAAAGATATAGACAAAAAGTCAAATTTGCGTTATAGTTTAATTGAAAGTTAGCACTCGCTCGCCCTGAGTGCTAACAGAAAGGGCGAGAAGTATGGATGAAAGGAAACAGCGCGTCCTGCAGGCGGTAGTGCAGGACTATATCGAGTCGGCGGAGCCGGTCGGGTCGCGTACCATCGCGCGGCGGCACGATCTCGGCGTCAGCCCCGCGACAATCCGAAACGAGATGGCCGACCTTGAAATGCTCGGCTATCTTGAGCATATCCATACGTCCTCCGGGCGAATTCCCTCGTCGAAGGGGTACCGCTTTTACGTGGACGGGCTCATGCAGCCCACGCGGCTGACCGACGAGGAGAAAGCGCAGATCGACCGATGGTACCTGGCCCGGGTCAGGCGCATCGAGGAGGTCTTTCAGGAGACGGCGCGGCTGATTTCCCGCGTGACGAAGAACGTCGCGTTGGTGCTCGCGCCGCAGATGACGAAGTCCGCGTTCCGCTGCCTGCAATTCCTGCCGCTGGACGACCGCCGCTCGGTGGCGGTGCTGATGACCGACGCGGGCTTCATCGAGAACCGCATTGTCGCGATGCCGTCGGGAGCGACGTTTGAAGACTTCCAACGCATGGCGCGGGTCGTCAACGATTGTCTGGCGGGCTGTACCCTCGACGCGATACCGAAAGCCGCGTACCGGAAAATCCGCTCGGAGATTTCCGACGAGAATCTTTACGAGGCCGCGATTGACGTTATCAGCCGCGCGTTGGACGATACCGAGGGACGGGAGCGGCTTTACCTCGGCGGCACGCGGGAGATGCTTTCACAGCCGGAGTTCCGGGACGTGGAGCGGGTCAAGGAGATCCTTCTGATGCTGGAGGAAGAACAGCTGTTGAAGGAAATCCTTCACGCGCACCTCGGCGAGGGACTTCGCGTTACCATAGGCAGGGAAAACGACTACAAGGGCATTCAGGATTGCAGCATCGTCACGGCGACGTATCATTTGGACGGCGAGCTCTTAGGCACCATCGCGGTGCTCGGCCCGACGCGCATGGAGTACGGCAAGGCGATGTCGCTGCTCGGCTATATGAACGAGCACTTGTCCGACGTGGTTCGTAAACTCGGCTGGCAGGGGTGATTGGTCATGACGGCGTTTGAAAAAGATAAAATGAAGAAAAAGGATGAGGCAAGCTTGGAGGATATGAAAGAACAGATTGAAGAAGCTTTGGCAAAGGAGACGGAGGAGCGTCGCGCTTTCAATCAGGACGCGGCGGAAGCGCCTTCCGAAGACGCCAAAGGGGACGCCGCGGAGACGCAGGCAGGAGAGGCGCCGGAAGACGCGGACGCACTTCGCGAAAAATACGAAGCGGAGCTTGCCGAAAAGGAAAACCGGTATTTGCGCCTGCAGGCGGATTTTGAGAATTTCCGCCGCCGCACACGACAGGAGAAGGAAGAGCTTGCCGCCGTCGTCACCCAGAACCTCTTGAAGGATATGCTGCCGTTTCTCGATAATTTCGAGCGCGCGCTGGCGGCGGAAGGCAGCGACGAAGGCGGGCTCCGCGCGGGCGTCGAAATGATGTATAAGCAGATGGTGGAAGCGCTGAAAAAGGAAGGGCTCGAATATATCGAGACGAAGGACAAGCCCTTCGACCCGAATTTCCACCAGGCGGTCATGCGCGTCGAGGACGCGGAAAAAGAGGACGGCACGATTGTCGCCGAGCTCCAGAAGGGCTACATGGTCAAAGGCCGCGTCATTCGCCCGAGTATGGTGCAGGTAGTCGGGAATTAGGTCCCTGCCGATCTTTTCCGCCAGACGTTGTCAAATCGCGCTCGACGTAGGTCCAAGACTACGACTTCGCACGATTTTCCTCGCCTGACGAAAAAATCTCTCGACAGGGAAGAGTCCCTATTGAAAGGCAACCCACAGCGCATGCTGTATAAAATATAAAAGATAAAATTTTTAATCTATATGTTGACAGGAGGAAATCATCATGGCAAAGGTAATTGGTATTGACTTAGGTACGACGAACTCCGTCGTTTCCGTTATGGAGGGCGGCGAGCCCACCGTTATCACGAACCCGGAAGGCAGCCGCCTGACTCCGTCGGTGGTCGGCTTCACGAAGGACGGTCAGCGTCTGATCGGCCAGCTTGCGAAGCGGCAGGCCGTCTCGAACCCGGACCGCACCATCGCTTCGATCAAGCGCCACATGGGCGAGAAGGATTACAAGGTAACGATTGACGACAAGA
>JAEERZ010000244.1 GCA_016286075.1 Selenomonadaceae bacterium | reverse complement strand
CCGAGGCGGTTCGCCCGCCGCCAGAAAAGTCCCAGCAGCAGCGTCCAGAAAAACGCCGTTTCCAAGCCGCCGAAAGCGAACATGTTGATGAGCCAGATGAGGCTCGGCGGCGTCAGCGCAATCAGGAACACCGCCACGCCGAGAATAGCCGTCACCGCCATGCTGAGCCAGCGGAGGGAGGCGTCGGAGGTCGTTTTTCCCTGCGCTTCCCGATAATGCAGATAGACGTCCTTGACGATGGCGGAGGAGCCCACGAGGAGCAGGCTCGAAATCGTCGAGATGGAGGCCGCGATAGGTCCTACGATGGCAAGGCCGATGAGCGTCGACGGCATGACGGCGGCAATCGTGCTCGGAATGATGTTGTCCACGCCGCCGTAACTTGTCACCGGACCGGTCAGCACGCCGTGGGCGAGAATGCCCGTGAAGTTGACGCCGATATTCATGAACCCGACGACGACGGTGCCGATGATCATCGCGCGGTGAAGCCCTTTCGTATCACGGTAGCTGATGCCCCGCACCACGGACTGGGGCAGCGCGATGGTGCAGATGCCCACGAGAATCCACTGGGTCAGATAAAGGCCCGCAGGCATGTTGCCGCCGGAAAACGGCTCCAGCATTTTCGGCTCGTTCGCCGCGATATGGTCCATGATCGCCCCGTAGCCGCCGCCCGCCTCCAGCACGTAGAAGAAGAGCAGCACGATGCCGATCATCATCATGATCGCGCAGCAGGCGTCGGTGATGGCCACCGCCCGAAAGCCGCCGATGGTCGTATAGACGACTACCGCGAGACCGAAGAGCAGAAGCCCCAACTCATAGCTGTAACCGGTCACGGCGGCAAAAAGTTTCGCGCCGCCGACGAACTGCGCGGTCATCGTCGCACAAAAAAACAGTACGATGATAAAGGCCGCTATCGCCGCCAGCGAATCGGAGCGGAACCGCCGCCGCAGGATGTCGACCACCGTCACCGCGCCGAATTTTCGCGCAAGCAAAGCGACGCGTTTGCCGAAGATGCCCAGCACGAGAAATACAGCCGTGACCTGCACCACGGCCATGTAAATCCAGCCGAAGCCCACGCTCCACGCCATGCCGGGGCCTCCGACAAAGGAGCTGACGGAGCTGTAGGTCGCGACGGTGGTCATGGCCAACACGAAGCCGCCGAGGTCGCGGTTGCCGACGAAATACTGCCGGAGGAAGCCGCCCTCGCCCGTCCGCGCCTGCCAACGCACGAAAAAGCTGATGCCCAGCATCACGACCATGAAAAGCGCCAGCGGCAGCAGCGCCTCCGGGCGTCCATTCTCAATCATGGCGTTCCTCCTCCAAATCCATGTCCTTGAACACCCATTTCGTCAGCGCCCAGACCAAGACAATCGCGAAGATCCAAACGCCCACGGTGGACGCCGCCGCCCAAAGCGGCAGCCGGAACACCGTCGCCGTACTGCCCGAAAGCCCGAAGCCCGCGAACAGCCAAAAGACGATCAGAATCAGCAGCGCGATTCCCGTAGCCGCCGCTTCCCGGCACACCTGCCGGTATTTTTCTTTTTCCGTCATGTTCTCACCCCATATGCGAGATTTGTTCCATAATACTATAGATAACGCCTCTGCACAAGCGGCGCGCTATTTTCTTTTCACATACGTTTCCACTTTCATCGAATTCCCGTCCGTGCGGAAGACGATCGCGCCGTCTTTGTCGGTGCGGTATGTTTCCGCGCCAGCCTCCGCCAAGGCATCCAGCGTTTCCTGCGCCGGATGGCCGAAACGGTTGCCCGCGCCCACGTCGACAACCGCCCAGCGCGGCGCCACGGCGGCGAGAAACGGCGCGGAAGTCGAAGTCTTCGAGCCGTGATGGCCGACTTTCAGCACCGTGCTTTGGAGCGCGTCCGGCACTTTTTCCAAAAGCCGGGCTTCCTGCTCCTTCTCTAAATCTCCGGTGAAGAGAAACGACGCCTTCCCATAGGACACGCGATAGACGTTGCCTGCCTCGTTGCCGGATCGTCCTCCTTTCGGCGCGTCCGGCGCAAACAGCACCTCGACGGTTACGCCGTCCAGCGTGAACCGCGTTCCTTCTTCGGCGGCAATAAACGGCGTCTCCGCCAATTCCGCCGCGGAAAGGCCCATCGACGCCTGATAAGCCGCCGTCCCCTCCGCCGCCGTCAATACCCGACCCACGGGCAGTCGCCGCAAAACGCCCGCCAGCCCCGCCGCATGATCTTCATGGGCATGGGTCAAGAACGCCGCGTCCAATGACCGGACGCCATACTGCAATAGATACGGCACGTCGACGCGTCCCCCCATATCAAAGACGCCGTCCCGCACGCCGCCCGCGTCGATCATAAACGCGCGCCCGTGAGGCGTCACCACAAGAGCCGCGTCCCCCTGCCCCACGTCGATGAAATGCACGGCCATTTCCGCAGGACGCAGCGCGTTTCGGACGATGACTGCAAAAAGCAGCGCCCCGCAGGCGGGAAGGATCCGTCGCCACGGCAGCGCCCGCAGACGCAGGAAAACGGCGTGCCGCACTTCCTCCGTCTGCACGATATAAAGCAGCAGCGCATAATATATCGCCGCCGCGCCCCACCCCATGGTCGGCAGATAGACGCGGCTCATCGGCAGCGCAGCCAGCGCCCGCGTCAATTCATAGGAAAGTCCGAGCAAAAGGCTGTCCATCGCGAACACGACGCGGGCAAGAAAAGGAAATGCCAAGGCGAGGAGTCCCGCGAAAAGCGCCGCCACCATCAAAAGCTCCAAGATCGGAACGACAAGAAGATTCGCGATGAGCGACGAAAGGGATACGGCGTGGAAATACCAGGCGCAGATTGGCAGCGTCGCGAGCTGCGCGCCCAGCGTCAACGCCAGCCCGTCCCGCAAAACGCGGGGCAGCGATGCGAAGAGCCAAGCATCGCGAAGACGCGGCGAAAGGCAAAGCAGCCCCGCCGTCGCCGCAAAGGAAAGCTGAAAACTGACGTCGTACAAGAGAAGCGGCGAGACGAACAGCATCACGAGCGCAGTCACGACGAGGATTCGTCGTCCGTCATATTCTCTCCCGGTCGCCAGCGCAAAAAACGAAAGCCCGCCCATGATCGCAGCGCGCACGGCAGGCGCCACGAAACCGGAAAGCGCCGCGTAACCGAAAACCGCAAAGGCCACGAACGCCGCCGCCAGCCCCCGACGAAGCGAAAAGGCAGACGCAAGCCACGCGATAAATCCCGCAAGCAAAGTGATATGCGAGCCGGAAACGGACAGGATATGCACGAGCCCCGTGGCCGTGAAGGCTTCGACCAGTTCCGGGCGAATCCCCTCGTATCCGCCGAACACCATCGCGAACACTGCCGCCGCATCCGCCTCCGGCATCGCCTCCCGCATTTTCGCACGATAATGGGCGCGTACGGCCTCGACGCTCCGCAGGAACCCTCCTTTACCCGGAACGACCTCCACGCCCGCCTTGCCTGCGTGCATTCTCGCCGTGACGCCCCGCGCCCGCATCAGCCGCTCCATATCCAGCATGCCGGGGTTCTTATAGCCACGGATTTT
>JAEERZ010000243.1 GCA_016286075.1 Selenomonadaceae bacterium | reverse complement strand
CAAGACGGCCAATCGCTTCCTGCAGGATCTTGGATTCGTCCGCTCCGTCGACGTCGAAGCCCACGGCTTTGATCAGCTTGACGTCCGCAATCCCATAGAAGTTTTCGGCCAGGGCTTTTACGTACCCATAGCCGTATTCTTCCGGACAGAACGCGCCGCCCGCCGTGGTCACATAGTACAGTACGTTTGCTTTGCAGAGCGGTTTGGGGAATCCGTCGCTTGTATAAGCGAATGTGATTCCCATCGCGTTGATCAGCTCGAAATATTGCTTGAGCGCCGCCGGAAAGGAAAGGTCCCAATACGGGGCGGCGACCACGATTTTCTCGGAGGCCGCAAATTCTCTCGCCAACGCGAACATCGGCGAGTCATACGCTTCTTTTTCCAAGAGGGCGTCCCTGGTCTTGCGGGAGTGCTCATCGACGCGCGGCATGTCCACGTCCAAAAGCCGACGCTCCCGGATCGGCTCGTCAATCCTTTTGAGCAGTTCATCCGCCAGCCGCTTCGTTCGCGACTGACTCCGCACGCAGGCATTGATAAACAGAACCATAAGCAAATCCCCCAAAATCAATAGTATTGGTATCCGTACAAAAGCGACGCCTCAAAATTTTTTAAATCAGAAATTCCGAATTTCTGATTTTCTGATTTTCTTACTTTCTGAATTTCTTACCTCAACTTTTTTCATCCGCTCGAAACGTCGTAAATACAGGCGCAAAAAAATGAGGCTGCCGCATAAAGGAAAAACTTCCGCGCGACTACCTCATTTTAGCAGCCGCCCTCGCATAAATCTTCCCGTGAAAGGACGGCTATTCATCAAATATATCTGAATGGGTTCCGGTATCGGTAAGAGTTAATGTCAAAATATCCTCCTCGACAAGATAAACCAGCAGCCAATCCGGCTGAATATGACATTCCCGAAAGCCTTCAAAATCTCCGTGTAATGCATGGTCATGATATTTTGCATCGAGTTTTTCGCCATTCCGTAAAACATCAACGACCTCATCCAAAAGATCCATATTCAGCCCGCGTTTCTTCGCACGCTTATAGCCTTTTTTGTAAGCCGTAGTAAACTTGACGCGGTACTTCATGTCTCCAACGCTCTCTTCAAGTCATCCATATTATCATAACTTGGAACTTTTGGGTCGCGAGACACACGCCGGGCTTCTGCCATCGCCTCCAATGTCTGCTTGCTGTAATGCGGCATTTCTACTGCGAAAGGCAGCCCTCCGCGCAAGACGCATTGATGAAGGAACATATTGATTGCCCCGGACATATCCAACCCTAAATTCGCAAAAAGCGACGCGGCTTTTTCCTTGATATCACGGTCAATCCGTATTTGCGTCGGAACCGTAGTTGCCATCGCTATCGCCCTCCTTTGCGATTATTATAAACCATCTCGTTTACATTGTAAACCATATAAGCAACGCCGCCCTCTCACGGATTTATCCCGTGAAAGGGCGGCTCTTTGTCGCTTTATTCAGTCGTTATATTTCAGCACGATCTCCCCGCGCTCGCGGGTGGCGTTCATGTCGATCACGCGCTGGTTGCGCGAGCCCCGGAATCGGAGCGTGAGGTCGCGTCCTTCCAGCACGAAGGGGCCGTCCACCAATACGTCCAGCTCATTCAGCAGGGCGTCCACGTCGGGATCGTGCATGGCGATCAGCTCGTCGAGCACATAGCCGGTATAACTCCAAACGTCAAGCCCCTGCGCGTGGGCTTCCCTTGCAATCTGCAAAAGCGGCGCGGGCTGTGCAAAAGGCTCGCCTCCGGAGAAGGTGACGCCCTCCAAGAGCGGATTCGCCCGAATCTCGGCCAGGATCTCCTCGGCGTCGGCGTCTTTCCCGCCCGCAGGGTTCCACGTCTCCGGGTTGTGACAGCCGCGACAATGATGCGGGCATCCTTGGGTAAATATAGTGTAGCGGTATCCGTCGCCGTCCACGACGGAATCGTTGATCGTTCCGGCAATACGAAGTTTCATGCCGCGAACCTCCCGAAAAAGGATTTCGTGTAATTGTTTTCTTCAATTGCCGAGGGATTTTCCTGTCAGGCAAGGAAGATGACACGAAGTCGTAGTAAGCACCTACGTCGAGTGTCATCTGACACAGCATGACAGGAAAAGCCCCGGCAAGTGGTTTCGTAAAAACTGCCCCGCCGGGGAAGGCAGGGCAGAAAGGGGAAGTCCCGATGCGGGGTGCATCAGGGCTTGGACGTTTCCGGCAAATCTTTTGGGGAAGAAAAGCCGTCCGCGCCCTATTTCAAGAGAGAGCGCTGCGCATTGCCGGGGAGGCTTTGCGAAGCTTGGGGTGCCCCCTCAGTGAAGGCCGTGTTTCACGCGGTCGTGTTCCTCTGCGCGCTTCGCATTGTTGAAACGGTCGAGGGTGCCGACCAGATAACCGGTAATCCGGCGAATCCGCTGGAATTTAGGCGGACGCAGCGTATAGTCGAGCGCCACGTTGTCGCCTTCCGCGGCCGAGATTTCCAAAGACTCAATCTCATCGCGCTGATTGTCGCGATGGATGAGATCCATATATGCAAGTATCTCCTGTTCGGAGATGTTCTCTATTCCTGTAACTGTGACGTCCGTTCCGTTGACTACCATACTGCATCTTCCCTTCTTAATTTTATATTTATCTCGGACCAAAATTTTCAATAAAATCTTGAGCCGAGATACCCCTACTTTGTAAGCTGCATTTGCGCCGTAGGCACAAATGCCATCCCATAAGTCTCCGCAAGAATTAAAATTATGGCTGAGACTTATCAATTTCCGCAATGAATGCGGGGAATGACCTGATGATGATGGTGCTCCGCCTCTGTCCGTCCGCAGCGCGGGCAAACGTCGACGATAAGACCGTTATAGCCGCAGACCGGGTCGCGGTCCACAGGATGATTGACGGAGCCGTAGCCGACACCGTTGTCGTGCATGCACCGAATGATGGCTTCAAAGGCTTTGACGTTTTTCGTCGGGTCGCCGTCCATCTCAACGTAGCTGATATGCCCGCCGTTGGTAAGGGCATGATACGGGCCCTCGATGCGGATCTTGTCCACGGCCGCAATCGGGAAATAGACCGGCACATGGAAGCTGTTCGTATAATAGTCGCGGTCGGTGACGCCCTCGATTTCGCCGTAACGCTGGCGGTCGATGCGCAGGAAGCGGCCGGAAAGCCCTTCCGCTGGCGTCGCAATCAAGCTCCAGTTCAGCCCGGTACGCTTCGCCTCCTCGTCCATACGCTGCCGCATATAGGAAACGATACGCAGACCGAGTTTCTGCGCGTCCTCAGATTCGCCGTGATGCTTGCCCGTAAGGGATTTCAGGCACTCGGCCAGACCGATGAAGCCCATGGTCAGCGTGCCGTGCTTCAAGACCTCCGCCACGCTGTCGTCCGGCTCCAAGCTGTCGGAGTCGATCCAAACGCCCTGCCCCATCAGGAACGGATAATTGCGGGCGCGCTTCGTGCACTGGATCTTGAAGCGATGCAAAAGCTGGCGGATTACCAAGTCGATAACGTCGTCGAGGCTGTCAAAGAACTGCTCCTGATCGCCCTTCGCCTCGATG
>JAEERZ010000242.1 GCA_016286075.1 Selenomonadaceae bacterium | reverse complement strand
ATCCCATCTTGTGCCGCTTTCTCATGCACCCTCTCAACGGAAATCCGCATCATTTCATAACCGCCGGACGCATGAACATTCAGCATATCCGCATGAAGATTAATCAAAGAGCAAAGTCCTTCGGCTACGGTGTTCGGGATATCGTGAAGCTTCAAATCCAGAAAGATGGATTTCTTTTGGTCATGCAAATAGGTCAAGACCTCCGTCCCTACCCGGTAAAACAGCTCCATACCGACGTTATAATAGGAAACGGAATCCCCTAACCTCTCTATGAGCGTGTGGACATCCGTCATGGAATGGACGTCCAGCGCGACAATCAATCGATTATCCGCCACTACCCCATCACTCCTTGTCCACGATCAATTGTCCGACGATATCACTGATATGCGACAGTTTTCGCTGTTCCAAATAATCTTCCAATCCGCAAATGATTTTCTTTGTAACAGACGGATCACAGAAATTGGCCGTTCCGACAGCTATCGCCGACGCACCTGCAAGAAAAAACTCCACCGCATCCTCGGCTGTCATGATGCCCCCCATTCCGATTATAGGAATCTTGACGGCCTGAGATGCCTGCCAGACCATACGAAGCGCCACCGGCTTTACACAGGGACCGGAAAGTCCCCCCGTTAGGTTCCCCAGCACGGGCCGCCATGTTCGGATGTCAATGGCCATGCCCATCAGGGTGTTGATCAATGACAGCGCGTCCGCGCCGGCGGCTTCGCCCGCCCTCGCCATTTCCGCAATATCCGTCACGTTTGGCGACAGCTTCAGGATGACGGGCTTTTTCGTATGTTTTTTCGCCTGCGTCACGACTTCCGCCGCCGCTTTCGGATCCGTACCGAAAATGATGCCGCCGTCTTTGACGTTCGGACAAGAGACGTTCAATTCGATGGCCGCGACGCCCGGCACGTCGAGACGCTCCGCCAGCTGCCCGTATTCTTCCGCGCTGCCGCCCGAAATGTTCACAATCACATTCATATGATACTTGGAGATTCTGGGCAGGATCGTCTGCAGGAAATACTCTGCGCCGGGATTTTCGAGGCCGATGCAATTCAGCATTCCGGCGGGCGTTTCCGCGATGCGCACGCCGTCGTTTCCGCGGCGAGGCTGAAGCGTAGTGCCCTTGACGACGACCGCGCCCAGTTCCTCCAGGTCGGTAAAATCGGCAAATTCCTCGCCGAATCCAAAGGTCCCCGACGCAGTCATGACGGGCGTGTTCATCCGTATGCCCAACAAATCAACGGCAAGCCGAGAATCGCTCTTCAAAGTATCCCCTTCTTTCCCGGTCCTCATTTTTCGAAGAAGACGTCCTGCGCCCAAAATACCGGGCCGTCCTTGCATATTTTCTTCCGCTCCCCGTTCGCCGTGTCGCAGACGCAGGAAAGACAGGCCCCAAGGCCGCAGGCCATGCGCTTTTCCAGCGATACCTGACAGGGAATGTCGTGCTGCGCCGCGATTTTCGCGATTCCGCGCATCATGATCTCGGGACCGCAGGTGTATATGCAGTCGTATTTCCTTTTGCCGAGCAAATCAGGCAGCAGTTCCGTCGTGAAGCCCCTGACGCCCAGAGAGCCGTCGTCCGTCGTAATGAATATCTCATGAGCGTACGGCGCGAAGATATCTTTCCAGAACAGCTCCGCCTGATTGCGGCCCCCCATCAGCACGTCCGCCTCCCCCTGGAAGCTCTTCGCCAGAAGGAGCAGGGGCGCAAGGCCCATGCCCCCGCCTACGAGGAGCGGGCGTTTCGACGAGAGGGAAAAGCCGTTCCCCAAAGGGCCGAGGCAGTTCACCGTGTCGCCGTGCTGCAGGCCGGTCAGGGCGCGGGTCCCTTTGCCGGTCACACGATAATACATCGTAAGCTTGCCCTCGTCCGTATCGGCAATACCGAAAGGACGCCGTAGAAACACGTTTTCCGCGGGGATCTGCAGATGGATAAACTGCCCCGGCTTCGCCAGGTCGATGAGCGCGCCGCCGTGTACCGTCAGCGCGTACACATCGTCCCCGACTTTCGTGTTCCCAAGTATTTCCGTATCCAGCGCGAGCTTAGGCAAGGTCATCACCGCCGCCCACATAATCCTGAAGCGCAAGGGAATAGACGAGCCGCCGCTCGCGCATGAAGCTCAGCACGCCCAGCACTTCCCACGCCGTGTCGAGGGAGGTGAGGCAGGCGATGCCGTGCTCCACCGTCGCGCGGCGAATGCGGAAGCCGTCCTTCGCCGAATGCTTGCCCTGCGTCAGCGTATTGATGACCATGTGGATCTGTCCCATCTTGATTTTCTGAATGATGTCGCTGCTGCGCTCGTGCACCTTGCCGACCACTTCGGCGTCGATGCCGATCGAGTGGATCGCCTTCGCGGTGCCCTCCGTCGCCACGAGCTGGAAGCCCAGCTCCGAGAACGCCTTCGCGAGCTGTTTCATCTCTTCCTTGTCCTTGTCCGCGACAGTGAACAGGATGCAGCCTTCCGTCGGAATGTTCATGCCGGCGCCGACAATCGCTTTATACAACGCCCGCGCGTAATGGTAATCGATACCCATGACCTCGCCCGTCGATTTCATCTCGGGGCCGAGGGAAATGTCGACGTCCTGCATCTTCGCGAAGGAGAACACAGGCGCCTTGATGGCCACATAGGGACGCGGCGTCACGAGGCCGGAGTGGAATCCGAGCTCTTTCAGCGTCGCTCCCATCGCCACCCGCGTCGCCACGTTTACCATGCGCACGTCCGTGATCTTGCTCAGGAACGGCACCGTCCGGCTCGAACGCGGATTGACCTCGATGACGTAAACCTCGTTGTCGACGACTACATATTGGATATTGAGAAGGCCTTTGACGTTGAGATTCAACGCCAGGCGCTTCGTATAGTCGATGATCGTATAGATGACCTTCGAAGAGAGCGTACGCGGCGGATAGACGGCGATACTGTCACCGGAATGGACGCCGGCGCGCTCGATGTGCTCCATGATACCGGGAATCACGACATCCGTTCCGTCGGAAATCGCGTCCACCTCGACCTCGGTGCCCTCCATATAGCGGTCGACCAGCACCGGGTGATCAGGCGTGACTTTGACCGCCCGGCTCATGTAGTCGCGCAGCTCGTCCTCGCTGTAAACGATTTCCATCGCGCGGCCGCCCAGGACATACGAAGGGCGCACCATGACGGGATAGCCGATCTCCGCCGCGCCGGCAAAGGCGGCTTCCACCGTCGTGACGCTTGTTCCTTTGGGCCGGGGAATCTGCGTCTGGCTCAGCACTTCGTCGAAGCGCTCGCGGTCCTCCGCGCGGTCGATTCCATCGACGGAGGTGCCGAAAATCTTGACGCCCGCCTTCTGGAGCGACGCGGCGAGATTGATGGCCGTCTGGCCGCCGAATTGAACGATGACGCCCTCCGGCTTCTCCTGCTCGATGATGTTCAGCACGTCCTCCGGCGTCAGCGGCTCGAAATAGAGCCGGTCGGAAATGTCAAAGTCCGTACTGACCGTCTCGGGATTGTTGTTGATGATGATGGCCTCGATACCCATTTCCCGGAGCGCCCAAACAGAATGAACCGAGCAATAGTCGAACTCCACACCCTGCCCGATA
>JAEERZ010000241.1 GCA_016286075.1 Selenomonadaceae bacterium | reverse complement strand
TTGCTTCTTTTTTGTGTTGTGCTGCGGGGCTTCGGCGGCGGCGGAATGGCGGACGCGCCCGCGCTGCTCTTCCCCTGCGTATTTATGCTGGGCAAGGCGGCGGGCGGCGTGCTTTGCGACCGCATCGGCTATCGGCGTGCGATTCTTGCAATCTTTTTGCTGGGCTTTTTCGCGTTGCAGGGAGAAGGCTTGGCTTTCGCGGTGTTGCTGGCCTTCGCCTTCAATATGACGATGCCGCTGACGCTGCGTCTCGCCCATCGGTGTAACCCCGCGTATCCGGGGCTGATGTTCGGGCTGGCGGCGGGCTGCCTCTTGCCGGGAGCCTTTTATCCGGGCGCGGTGTTCATCCCCGCGTCCGCGATGGTCGTCCTGCAATTCTTATGTCTGTGTCTCGTCGGGTATATTTTGCGCCGCTTCGGACGTATGGAGGAAGGAGGCGCGCCATGATTGTTTCGGTCGCGCCGGAAGTATCCGTCGCGTTGTCAGGCGGCGTATTCTCAGAGCCGTGGCTTTTGGATGCGGCGCTGGCGACGGCGGTCATCGAGACGCCGCTCTTTTGGCTCTGCGGCTATCGGCAGAGGGCAGAATACCTTTGGTTTTTCATCGTCAATATCGTCAGCAACCTTCTGCTGAATGAGTTTATTGATGCGACACCAAGGGATTTTCCCTATCCGGCTGCCGTACTGCTGGGCGAGATCTTCGTCGTCCTGCTGGAATATGCACTTTGCGGCTATGCAGTGCGGGAAAGAGGAGGCGCAAGGCTTTTCTGCGTGTTGCTCTTGACGAATGTGGTAAGCTTTGTGGCGGGGATTATATATTTTATTTTTTAACTTTATACTGGAACGACGCGGAAGGATAATTTCTTTCCACGTCGAATTTTTATATTATTAAGATGGTTTTGAAGAGGAGGGCGAAAGGATTGGCGAGAAAGATCATACTGCTTCTGCTTTCGCTGTTCCTGTTGACAGGTCTTTGTTGCGCGGCGAAGGGCGTGATGGTGGACGGGCAGGAGATAAAGCGCATCGGGGGATGGCCTGCCAAGTCGGAAGAGCATGTCAGGGCGACGTTCCATGAAGATATCGAATATGTGTATCTTATGACTATCGGCGACATGATGGAGGCGCTTCGGCAAAAGAAAATCGACGCGATTGCCATGAGCAGCGTCTTTTACAATGCCCTCCGAGCTTCGGGGGAGGATGAGATTGCCGTGCTCGGCGATCCTATCGGGAAAACTTCTTATGCTTTCGTATTTGCTTATTCAGAGCATGGGGACCGGCTCCGGAACGAATTCAACGCATTCCTTCGCACTTTGAAGGACACCGGCGTTTTGGATGAGATGAAGGAGCGATGGATGCGCGGGGAGACGCCGTCGGCGGAGGAGCCGAATCTTTCCGGCGAGAACGGGACGCTCCGTATCGCTACGGACGGATCCTGTCCGCCACTGATTTATCTTTCGGACAGGAAACTCGGAGGCTACGAGGCGGAGCTTTTGCAGCGTTTTTGCAAGGAGCGGGGTTATGATTACAAATTCACCGTCGCCTCTTTTGAGGTGAATCTGGCCAGCGTGGGCAACGGGCAGAACGACATCGGCATCAACGCCGCCGAGTACACGCCGGAGCGCGCCGAGTCTTTCCGTTTTTCCGATGTGACGTTTACGGACGACTGCGTGCTCGTCGTGCGCGCCGACGCCGACGTCGAGGCGGAGCAAGGGATTTGGGCTATCGTCAAGGACAAGATCAATCGCGCGCTTATCCGGGAAAATCGTTGGAAGTTGCTTGTTTACGGCATGGGTACGACGCTTGTTATCACGTTGTCCTCCGTAGTCCTCGGGACGGTCCTGGGCTTCTTCCTTTGTTTTGCCCATCGGGAACAGAATCGTTTCGTGAATCGTGCGATGGATGCTTTTTCGCGATTCCTTGCAGGCATGCCCGTGGTGGTGCTGCTGATGGTCTTTTATTACATCATTTTCAGCGGCGTGGAAGTAAGCGGCGTTTTGGTGTCCATTCTCGTGTTTTCGATTTTGTTCGCCTTCTCGGTGTTTGATATGCTGAAGAGCGGCGCGGCCAGCGTGCCGAGGGGACAGACCGAGGCGGCGCTGGCGCTCGGGTTTTCGGAGCGGCAGGCATTCCGGAAATTCGTGCTGCCGCAGGCGATACTGACCTTTTTCCCGACGTACCGGTCGGAAATCGTGAACCTCCTGAAGTCAACGGCGATTGTCGGTTACATCGCGGTACAGGATTTGACGAAGGTGGCAGACCTGATCCGGGCGCGGACCTTTGATGCGTTTCTGCCGCTGATCTTTATTTCTGTGCTGTATCTGATTTTGACCTGGCTGTTCCAGCGGATTACGAATTGGATATTGACGAGGCTCAGTCCGAGAAACCGGACGGCGGACGAGATTTTGCGGGGGGTGAAACCATGAGCGGCGAGCTTCTTCGCATCGAGCATCTGAAAAAAGAATACCCGGGCGTGACGCCGCTCATGGACGTCAATGTCTCCGTGAATGAAGGCGACGTTATTGCGATTATCGGGCCTTCCGGCTGCGGCAAGTCGACGCTGCTCCGGCAGATCAATCAGATGGAGCGGTCCACAGCGGGGAAGATCTTTTTCCGGGACGAAGAGATCAATGCGCCCGGTTGTCGCGCCGACCTTCTGCGGCAGAAAATCGGCATGATTTTCCAGTCATTCAATCTGTTTCCCCATTTGACGGTCATTGAGAACATCATGGCCGCGCCGACGGCGCTTTTGGGGCTCTCCCGTCAGGAAGCGTATGATTCTGCAAAAGCGCTGTTGGCGAAAGTCGGGCTTCTGCAGAAGGTGTTTTCTTATCCCGACGAGCTTTCCGGCGGGCAGCAGCAGCGCATCGCGATTGTCCGTGCGCTGGCGATGAAGCCGGAGATCCTGCTGTTCGACGAGCCGACTTCGGCCCTCGATCCGGCGATGGTCGGAGAAGTGGAGGCGGTTATCCGGCAGGTCGCGGAGTCAGGCGCCACGATGATGATCGTCACGCATGATATGGCGTTCGCGCGCAGGATTTCAAACCGCGTATTCTATATGGACGAGGGCGGCGTTTATGAGGACGGTCCGCCGGAAGAGATTTTCGAGCGTCCGAAGCGGGAGAAAACGAGGCAGTTCATCCATCAGTTGAAGGTGCTGACGCTTTCCGTCGAGTCCCGGGAGTTCGACTTCATAGGTTGTCATGCCGCGATTGAGGAGTTCGGACGGAAAAACGACGCGCCGCAGGACGTCGTACAGTCGCTGCTCCTGCTGTTCGAGGAAATCGTCACACAGCTTTTGCTGCCCCGCTTGCCGGAAACGCCGTGCATCCTTTGGAATGTCGAGTACGATCCGAAGGAGGAGGCGGCTGCAGTTTCCGTCCGGTACAACGGCGAGCCCTTCGACGTCATGGAAAGCGACAATGAGCTTTCGCTTCAGATCGTCCGGGGCTGCGCGGAAAATATCCGTTATGAACGGGAGGACGGGGACCTGGCGAATCGTCTTTTGCTCATGGTAAAACGACGCGGAAAGCAGGGATAAAGATTTTCCTTGACAAACACCGGGCGGCTGTGTATAATCTCTACGTTG
>JAEERZ010000240.1 GCA_016286075.1 Selenomonadaceae bacterium | reverse complement strand
ATAAAGGCTATAAGTTAAGTACCTATGCCACGTGGTGGATACGGCAGGCCATTACCCGCGCTATTGCCGATCAGGCTCGTACGATCCGCATTCCCGTGCACATGGTCGAAACCATCAACAAGCTCATTCGCATTTCTCGGCAGCTTTTGCAGCAACTGGGGCGCGACCCCACGCCGGATGAGATTGCGCAGGAGATGGAAATCAGCGTCGACCGGGTGCGCGAGATCATGAAGATTGCGCAGGAGCCCGTTTCCCTTGAAACGCCTATCGGCGAGGAAGAGGATTCCCATTTGGGCGACTTCATCGAGGATCATGACGCTCCCGCTCCGGCGGATGCGGCTTCGTTCCTGCTTTTGAAGGAGCAGCTGGAGGAAGTCCTCGATACGCTGACGCCGAGGGAAGAAAAGGTGCTTCGTCTGCGCTTCGGTCTTGACGACGGCAGGGCGCGTACCTTGGAAGAAGTGGGCCAGAACTTTGGCGTCACTCGCGAGCGCATTCGTCAAATCGAGGCGAAGGCACTTCGCAAGCTGCGTCACCCGAGCAGAAGTCATAAGCTCAGGGATTTCCTCGACTGACGACAGCGGGGACGCGTAATGACTCTATAATTATTCCTTGATAGCTCAGTCGGTAGAGCAATCGGCTGTTAACCGATCGGTCGCAGGTTCGAGTCCTGCTCAAGGAGCCAGAAAAATTGAGCCGCCGGGAAACTGGCGGCTTTTCATGTAGGAAGGGAGACGCGATATGCGGCTTGACGGTCGTTTGGCGGCGGTGGCGGCGCTCGTTCCTTTTGGCGCGCGGGTCGCGGACGTCGGAACAGATCACGCTTATTTGGCAATCGCACTCGTTAAGGACAGAGGGGCGAAGACGGTCGTTGCCACGGATAAAAATGAAGGCCCGTGCGCGGCGGCTCGTCGGACGCTTTCGGCGGAGGGTCTGTCGGACAGGGTTCCCGTTCGTTGCGGCGACGGGCTTGCGCCGCTTTTGCCGGGCGAGGTGGATACGGTCTGCATCGCGGGCATGGGGGGCGGCTTGATTGCGTCGATTCTCGCGGCGGGCTCGAAGGTGCTTGCGGGTATTTCGCGGCTTGTGCTTCAGCCGATGAACGACGCGGCGACGCTCCGGCGATGGCTTTATGAAAACGGCTGGCATATCGTGGAGGAAAGCCTTGCAACGGCGGACGGGCGGCTTTATGAAATCATCGCGGCGGAACCGGGAGAAGAAATAATGCCGGAACCGTGGCTTTTGACGATAGGACCGGTGCTGTGGCAGGAAAAACCGCCGCTTTTCTCACGTCATGTCGATGCGCAGATGGAACGGCTTCGACGCATTTTGCAGGGCATGGAAAAAAGCGACGCCGCACGGGAAAGCGAAGCGTACCGGAATATCGCGGAGGAATTGCGGGATATGGAGCGGCACTGCATAGATGGAGAGGAGCAAAAATCATGATAAAATGTCGGGACGTCATGGACGTCATGGAGCGTATCGCGCCGAAACGACTGGCGGAGGATTGGGACAATCCGGGGCTGCTCGTCGGAAGCCCTGACGACGAGGTCAGGCGTATTCTCGTCTGCCTCGACGTGCGGGAGGAGACGGCGGAACGGGCAGCGGCGGAAGATTTTCAGATGATTGTCGCGCATCATCCCGTGATTTTCAAAGGGCTGAAAAAGCTTCGCACCGATCTGCCCGACGGTCGTCTGCTCGGGGCGTTGCTTCGGGCAGGCGTGGCCGTTTTCGCCGCTCATACGAATTTAGACAGCGCGGAGGGCGGCGTCAACGACGTATTGGCTGCGCGCATCGGTCTCGATCCGGCGACGGTCGCGCCGTTCGGTAATGCGGATTCTCTTTCGGAGAGCCTTGGCCGCGTCGGGAAACTGCCTAAACCGATGGTGGCGAAAGCTTTCGCGGAGCAGGTCAAAAAAGGCTTGGGCGCGGCGAATATACGCTTTGTCAGCGGCGGCGATCACAGCGTGAAAAAGGTCGGACTTTGCAGCGGCAGCGGCGCGGAATTCATCGAGCGCGCGGCGTTCATGGGCTGCGACGCTTATGTAACCGGCGACGTCCGCTATCACGACGCCCAGCGCGCGGCGGCCCTCGGCATTCACGTTATAGACGCCGGACATTTCGCCACGGAGCAGCCTGTGGTCGAAATCCTGGCGAAACGCTTGGCTGAAGAATTTGGCGATAAAGTTGAGATCGTTGCGGACGATACCGCGCGAGATTTCTTTGAAATACTTTAAGGAAATACTGAATAAGTCAGTTTATGGCCTTGTCGAGGAATTTTTTCGGCTGTCGAGGAAAGGCCCTCGAAGTCGTAGCATTGCTACGTCGAGAGGGCATTGACAACGACAGTCGGAAAAAGAACCGACAAGAGCGGAAGGGACTTGTTCAGTATTTCCTTAGCTTGACGCTTTATAGGGAAGTCTGTATAATCACTTTTGCGAGCATGAAAGGCAATCGCTGGCAGGCGTATGAACTGCAAGAGGAAAGTCCGGGCTCCACAGGGCGGTGTGCCGGATAACGTCCGGCGAGGGCAACCTCCGGGAAAGTGCCATAGAAACGAAAACCGCCTCGTCAGTTTGACGGGGTAAGGGTGGAAAGGTGCGGTAAGAGCGCACCAGCGTCCGGGTAACCGGGCGGCTTGGTAAACCCCACACGGAGCAAGACCGAATAGGGAAGGGATGATGCGGCCCGCGGAACCTTCCGGGTTGAGTCGCTGGAGCCGCTCGGCGACGGGCGGCCAAGATAAATGATTGCCACCTTTTCAGGAACAGAACCCGGCTTATTGAGTGCTCGCAAAATGAAAAAGAAGGAGACGCGATTTGCGCCTCCTTTTTGTTATGCGTTTATAGGAAATTTTTTGAAGTAAGAAAATAGGAAAGTAGGAAAGTAGGAAAGTTGGATTTTCCTACCGCAGAAATTTGAGACGTCAGTTGAAATTATACGCAGTTACGATTTTTTCCCTGTTTTCGAGGACGTCCTGCGCGTATTCGTACAGGCAAATGCCGAGATACGAGCCCGCGATGTTTACGACGTTGTCAAAGCCGTGCTGCTGCAAGGCCATGATCGCGTTGTAGCTTCTTTGGCTGGAGCGGCAATGGAGATATACCGGGCGATCTTTCGGGATTTCGCCCATGCGTCCGCGAAGCTCGCTGAGCGGGATATTGACCGCGTTTTTCAGATGGCTTGCGGCGTATTCTCCTTTTTCGCGCACGTCCACGATATATGCGCCGCTTTCCACGAGGCCGCGCACTGCCGAGACCGGTACTTGGCGGAAACGTCCGTCGAGTAGGTTCAGTCCGACCAGCGCCGCCATGTGGACGGCGTCCTTCGCTGTGCCGACCACCGGCGCATAACAAAGTTCCGTTTCCTTGAGATCCTCCAATGTGCCGCCCATCGAGATCAGCGCGGCAATCACGTCGATGCGGCGGTCCGTTGCGTCTTTTCCGATGGCCTGAGCTCCGAGGATACGCCCCGTAGGCGTCTCGAATACAAGCTTTAAATGAATCGGCGCGCTCCCCGGCATTAGGCTGACTTTGTCGGCGGGGGTGACGTAGACCGATTCGCAGGGAATCCCTGCTTCCTTTGCCGCATGCTCGGCCAGGCCGGT
>JAEERZ010000239.1 GCA_016286075.1 Selenomonadaceae bacterium | reverse complement strand
GCTTCAGGGCGAACGAACTCCTCAAAAACCGCAAGTACCGCAAGCTTTCCATAAAACCGCTGAACTGGCCTGAAAATCATTCTTTCGGGGTAAGCCTGGGCAACGAAGGGCTCCTGAAAATCCTGAACCGCGGCGTGAACGTCATCGGCAAGGATCGACTGGAGGCTCTTGTCAACCGTCATATCGGCAAGCTGTATTCCCGCTCCCTTTACGATATGATGATGGATCATCTCTGGATTATCGGTCTGTTGATCGCGGCGGCGGCTCTCTTGGCGGTGGCGTTCTTCGCCCGGGAGTCCTCCCACGCCAAGCGCCGCATGATAGAGAGGGAGAAGGCCGGCAGGGAGCTGGAGGAGAAAAACAGGGAACTGGCCGAGAATAAGCAGGCGCTCATAGAATCCAATGAGAAGCTCGCCGCCTCCGCCCAGAGAGAGCAGGCGGCCAACGTGGCGAAATCCCAATTCCTTTCCAATATGTCCCACGAGATCCGCACGCCGATCAACGCGATCATGGGTATGGACGAGATGATCCGGCGGGAGGCGGAAGCGCCGCAGATTCGCGAGTACGCGGAGAATATCCGCACCGCCAGCGCCAGCCTTTTGAGTCTCGTCAACGATATCCTCGATTTCTCGAAGATCGAGGCGGGAAAGATGGAAATCATTCCCGTGGAGTACGAGATCAGCTCCGTGCTGAACGATCTGGTGAATATGATCAAGACCCGCGCGGAAAAGAAGGGGCTGACCCTCGACGTGGAAGCGTCGCCGGAACTGCCGACGATTCTCTACGGCGATGAGATCCGCATCAAGCAGGTGGCGACGAACGTCTTGACCAACGCCGTGAAGTACACGGAGAAGGGCGGCGTGACGCTCCGCGTCTCTTTTGAGAAGACGGACGAGAAGAATATCCGGCTGCGGTTTTCCGTCAAGGATACGGGCATCGGCATCAAGCCGGAGGATATCGAGAAGCTGTTCAACGCTTTCGAACGCATCGAGGAAAAGCGCAACCGCACCATCGAGGGCACGGGTCTCGGCATGAACATCACGAAGAAGCTCTTGGAGCTGATGGGCAGCCGACTGGAAGTCGAGAGCGTTTACGGCGAGGGCTCGACCTTTTCCTTTACCGTCGAGCAGGGCGTCGTAGACTGGACGCCGATCGGGGACTTTGAGCAGGCGTTCCGGCAGGCGGTCGCCCAGCGGGACGTTTACCATGAGCGTTTTACCGCGCCGGAGGCGAAGGTGCTGGTGGTGGACGATACGAAAATGAACATCACCGTGATGAAGGGCCTGCTCAAAGCCACGAAAGTGCAGATCGACGAAGCGGGCAGCGGCATGGACGCGCTGGCGCTGACGGCGGAAAAGAAGTTCGACGTGATTTTCCTCGACCACCGCATGCCGGACATGGACGGGGTGGAAACCTTCGCCGCCATGCGCGCGCAGGAGGACGGGAAAAACCTCGAAACGCCCGTCGTCTGCCTAACGGCGAACGCCATCTCCGGCGCGCGGGAATGGTATCTCGAGCAGGGCTTCAACGATTACCTGACGAAGCCCGTGCAGGGCGAGCAGCTGGAAGCGATGCTGGTCAAATATCTGCCGCCGGAATTGGTGAAGCTGACGGAGACGGACGCGGCCAAGGACGAGAACGAGAGCGAAGGTGGGAACGAAAGCGCGCTGCCGGACTGGCTGCTGGCGGCCGAGGCTTTCGACGTCAAAGCCGGGCTGCAGTTCTGCGGCTCGGAAGAGGATTATCTGGAAGTGCTGCGCGTCTTCCAGGAATCGGCGGCGGAAAATGCCGACGCGATCCGGCAATTTTTCGAGACGAAGGATTGGAAGAACTATACGACGAAGGTGCACGCGCTGAAGAGCTCGGCGCGGCTCGTCGGCGCGATGGAGCTTTCCGAACGGGCGAAGCAGCTGGAAGCCGCGGGAGACCGCCTCGACACGGAGGAAATCGAGAAGGATACGCCGGGCTTGCTGGCGCTCTATCGTTCCTGCGCCGAAGCCCTTGCCCCGATGCAGGAGCCGGCGCAAAGCGACGCCGACCTGCCGGAAATCGACGACGCGTCGTTGGCCGAAGCTTACGAGGCGATCAAAGAGCTGGCGGCTTCCTTCGACTACGACAGCATCCAGCTCGTCCTCGCGGAACTGGCCAACAACCGCGTGCCGGAGGACAAAGCCGAGCGCCACGCCCGCATCGTCGAAGCGGCGAAAAAACCCGACTGGGACGCGCTGAAAGGGATTTTGGAAGAGTAAATAGCGAAAAAAAGAGGAGGCGGTTTTATCCGTCTCCTCTTTTATCATTTCTGCATTTCATGCAGCTGCTCGTATTTCTTTTTCTCGAAGAACTCTGCCAGCGACTTCAGGAGCGTTTCCTTGTCCGTCGTTTTCAGGAGATATCCGTCCGGCTTCAGCGCGACGACCTTCATGACGCTTTCCCTGTCGCCCTTGCCCGTCAGGAAGATCACCGGGATCGTGCCCGTCTTCGTCTCGCTGCGGATCATTTCCAGCACCTGCGGGCCGTTGGTCACGGGCATTTCATAGTCCAGCAGGATCAAATCCGGCTTGTTGTCCGCGATATACATCAGCGCCTGGGCGCCCGAAGTGACGATCGTGATGCGGTACGTCGCTGAAAGCCAGCCTTTGAGGGTTTTCAGGAAGGTGACGTCGTCGTCGACGAGCAGAATGGTTTTCTTGTGCGCGTTCTCATCGGTGACCTGCACGAGGCGGTTCAGCTCGTCTATAAGGCTCTTGATGTCCAGCGGACGCGTAAACTGCGCCGCGATCAGCGCGGAGGGAATCGTCTCGTTCACCGTCTCGATTTCTTCCTTCGTGCCCAGCAGCACCAAAAGCTTCTCCTCGTCGGCGCAGAGATCTTTCAGATATACGAGGAGCTCGGAAGCGGACGTAACGAAGTCGCCCAGGTAAAAAATGAGAATATCGGATTCAGCGCGCTTTGCGCTCACGGCGGCAACGGTCACGTCTACCGGCAAGATCTCATAGCCGGCTTCCTCCAGATTTTTCTGGATCGCGTTCACCATGAACGACGTGCCTTTTCGTATCATGATTGCTTTCTTATTCATACTCCGTCCCCCAAGCAAAGCGCTCTGTTTTTTCCTATCTTCACAGTCTGCTATCATTTTACCAAATACGGGGAAAAACGCAACCGCGCGCCGTCTAAATTCTTATCCCTCGCTGACGTAGCTGCGTTCGTTTTTCGGCAGGTTCTCCCAGCGTATCGCGTTTACCTCGACGCCGTGGGACAGCCCCCACGCCGCGGCAATGCCTGCCGCTTCGCCCATGCTCATGCAGGTGGGCTGGATGCGGAAGGACGCCTGCGCCGTAAAGCTGCCGCTGGCGCAGCGCCCCGCCACGAGCAGGTTGGAAATCTCGTTCGTCACCAGCGCGCGATACGGGATTTCGTAATACTGGCCTCTTTTCAGCTTTTCAAAGAGATCCAGTTTGACGTCGTGAATGTCGATGGGGTACGCCGTGCGGCAGATCGCGTCGGGGAAATGATGCGCCTTCAGGTAGTCCTGGGCGTCCAAATAGTATTTGCCGTGAATCCGCCAGGACTCCCGTACGCCTATCATGCTGGCTTCCTTGCTGATAAACGCCTTCTCGAATCCGGGGAGATTGTTCCTGAAAAATGCCGCC
>JAEERZ010000238.1 GCA_016286075.1 Selenomonadaceae bacterium | reverse complement strand
TGCTTTCATGGTATAATGTGCCGCTTGGCGAGCTTAGCGGCACATATCCACTGTGTGGTATGATAAATTCATGCAAGCTGCCATGGACAATCGAATCATTTATACTAAAAAAACAATGCTGCAAATTTTTGGAGTAGGAAAATCCAACTTTCCTACTTTCCTACTTTCCTACTTCAAAAATTTGATAAGGGTGATTATATGATGAACCTTCGCCAAAAGAAACTATGGCTCCTGCCCGTTTTGACGCTTTTGCTGCTGGTCGCCGACGCGATGTTGCTCGGACGGGACGGCGCGATCCATGTGGACGGGGCGGGCGAGCCGTTCCCCGCTTTTCGGACGGAGACGCTGGACGGACGCTCCATAACGGACGAAATCTTCTCCGAAAAAACGACGGCGGTTTGCGTCTGGACCGTACGCGACGCCGATATGAGCCGCGCCGCTTTGCAAAAGCTCTCCAAAACGCTAACGGACTTGCCGGAAAACGCGCAATGCGTCGGAGTCGTCGGCGACCTGAAAACCGAAGACAGCACGGAAAAACGTGCGGCGGCGAAAAAGATTGCGGCGGATTGTCCCGCCTCTTTTCCCCATCTGCTGATTAACGACGATTTCACGCCGTTCCTGACGAAGCTTCGCAGCGCACCGACGGTCGTTTTTGTCGACGGCGCGGGTCGGCTCGTCGGTCAGCCCGTCGTCGGCGACGAGCCGGAATTGGTGCGAAAAGAACTTTTCCGTTTACTGGAAAAAGATTCCCCGCGCAGTCTCGCGTTGAAGAAGATACAGAAGGCCCTGTTTTGACTCGCCCTCCCCTCTGGGGCGCAACATGCCAGTGGCATGTTGCGGGGACCGCGATAGCGGTGGGTGAGGTTTTGTAATGTCGCGATTATGTTAAACGTTACGCTTCCAAACCTCATCCGACGCCCTTCGGGCGCCACCTTCCCCAAAGGGGAAGGCCAGGTTACATTTTCTCATACAACATAACCGTTAATACAAAACGATCTTTCCCGTTTTCTTCCTTTATCTGAATATCCGTTTCGCCTTTGTACTTCTGCGCGCAGCGCCGGATATTCGCGAGACCCATGCCGTGCGTCTCTTTATCCGGCTTGCTGGTCGCGGGCAGTTCCGTCGCCTCGTCCCAGAGCAGCTCTCCCGCAAAATCGTTCGCCGCCTCGATGAAAAACAGGCGGCCTTTTTCATAGGAACGAACCGAGATTTCCCGCGTCGCCGCCTCCAAGGCGTTCGTCAGCGCGTTGCTCAGAATCACGCTGACGTCGTAAATATCCAGCCGCCCGTCCTTCGGCCAATGGAAATCAGCGGCGAAGGCGACGCCCTTTTTCTCCGCCTCGCGGCGCGCCTGATGAACGATCACGTCGGTAATCGGATTGCCCGTATCGTCGGCGAAATCCAGCCGCGCGACGGCGTCCGTCATCTGCCCGAGATACGCCTCCATCTCCCCGTCGCCCTGCGGCGCGATTCTCCGCGCGTAGGCGGCGAGGCTCGCGATATGATTGCGGAGGTCGTGGCGAAGCCCCTTGAGGTCGGCGTAGACGTTTTGCAGTTCCTCGACCTCGCGATGCACGCCCGCGACGCTCTGCTCCAACAGCAGCCGCTTTTGCTCTTCTTCCTTCGCCTGCACCAATCCCCGGAACAGCGCCACCGAGGAAACGACCATGCCGAGCAGCAGGAGGCTCGCCAACGGCAGCAGGAGCAGCGTGCTCGGCACGCGGTCGTAAATCAGCATCAGCGCGGAATTGTCCGCCGACAGCGCCAGCGTCCGCACCGTCAAATCCAGCGCCAAAGCGACGGCGCAAGGAAACAGCAGGAAAAGGCTGTCGTGAAAACGGAGCGCGTACCCTTTCGGCGGGAAAAAGGAGACGATTCCGCGCAGATACAACGCCAAAAGGCCGACCTGCACGGCGCGGCAGCCCGCGATAATCAAAAGCACCGCCGCGTCGTTGGTGAGCTGCATCAGGAAAAGCACCGACTCCGCCGAAACGCCAAGCGCGACCGCCTCGTTCACCGCCCAGCTCCAGGCCGGTCCCCACGCGCCGAAAGCCGCGTGAGCCAGCGGGCTGACCGCGAAACGCAGGATATCCCAGCCGACGACGAAGCTCGCGGCGACGAACGTCTGCCGATACACATCTTTCTCAAAAAACGCGCCGGAGAGGAAAAAGAGCAGCGCCGCCTGCGGAACTACCGAGAAAAACCGCTCGTACGGCTTCCACTCCGCCGTCAGCGCGGAAACCGCAAACAGCGCAAGCGCGTACAAAACAGCCCAGCGGACCGCCGCCCACCGTCGGCTCTCAAAATCTGCCCGCAGAAACTTTTCCGCGTACCAAAAGGAAAGCGCCCCCGCTGCAAGCTGCACGAAAAATTCCAGCGCGTCCATCGTCGCATCCGACATCCGAAATCCCCTCCGCGCCTAATAATACTATATCACAGAATGATTGGCAAAATCGCGAAGCGGCGCGAACAACGCTTTTTCCGCCGCGAAATGCAGAAAGAGGACTTCTTTCCGGCGCGCAGCGCTTCTTGTATAACGCCTTATCTTTATGGTAAAATATATATGAATAAGGGGGGATAGATATGCTTTCGATGAACGAAATCAAAACGGCGGTCGCGGCCGTTTGCAAAAAATATGATGTGGATCGCGCATATCTTTTTGGTTCTTATTCAAGGGGAGAAGCAGATGAAGACAGCGATGTGGATATTCGGATTGATACAAGAAAAGATAATCCGAAATTGAAGTCCATCTTGAAAGTATGCTCTTTCCAATGTGAACTTGAAGATTTACTGCATAAAGACGTACAAGTCATAACGCAGCTTCCATCCCCGGAAGATAAATTGAACTCCATTTTTCGGGAGAACGTTTTGCATGACGAGGTATTGATTTATGCGAACCAATAAAGACGGACAGTTATTAAGACACATCGTGGAGTATTGCAATCAAGTGGAAGAAGCGGTAACAAGAATTGAAACCGTAGAGAATTTGCTTTCCGACCAATTCAGCCGAAACGCTTTGGCGATGCCCTTGGCGCAGATTGGCGAATTGGTTCGAATCCTTTCTGATGAGTTCAAGCGCAAATATAAGGATATCCCTTGGGCAGAAATCAAAGGATTAAGGAATCATTTGGTTCACAATTACGGACAAACAGATTGGGACAGAGTATGGAATACCGCTGTAACGGATATTCCTGAGTTTAAGGCAAAATGCCTTGAAATAGATAATAATTGAACACATATATAAAAGGAAGCGTCCGGCGCAAAGCCGGACGCTTCCTTTTTGTCATACATGCACGACGCCGCCGCTTTTCGCGTAGCGCAAATACGTTTTCACGAAATCCGCGTACTTCTTTTCCGCCAGCAAAAGCTGCTCGCCGTTTTCGAGGCGGATCGTGCGCGGCCCGTAGTCGGCGATTTGCGCCAAGTTGACGATGTAGCAGCGATGACAGCGGTAAAAGCCCTCGCCCAGCGCGGCCTCCATCGTCTCCATCGAGCGGCGGATCTCATGGGCGCCTTCCGTCATGTGAATGGCGACTTTCTTGTTCCGGCTCTCCAAATAGAGAATATCCCGCAGCGCGACCTTTCGCGTAATCCCGTCCAGCTTCAGCAGGATATGGCGGCCTTCCCGGCGGCGCGTCGCCTCGGCCTCCGCCC
>JAEERZ010000017.1 GCA_016286075.1 Selenomonadaceae bacterium | reverse complement strand
GCGAGCATACCGACGTGCCGATCGCCGTGGGCTTCGGCATCGGTTCGGCGGAAGCGGCGGTGGACGCCGCAAAGGCTGCCGACGCCGTAATCGTCGGCAGCGCCGTTGTGCGCCGCCTGATGGACGGAAAGACGAAAGAGGCGGAGGATTTCGTCGCCTCGCTTCGCCGCGCGCTCGACGCGGCCTATTGACGGGGGGGAAGCAATATGCCGAATACAAAACTGAGGCTGCGCCCCTCCCTTGACGAATACAAGAAATGCGCGGAGACAACGCCGTTGATCGCCGTGAGCACGGAGATTTCCATCGACCTTGACACGCCCGTCTCGATCTATTACAAGCTCGTCGGGGATGCGAAGGGATTCCTGCTTGAATCAGTGGATACCAGCAGCCAGACGCTGGCGCGGTACTCGTTCATCGGCGCGGAACCGTTCATCCGCCTGCAGGCGTTCAAGAACCGCCTGATGATCAAAGACAAGGACCTGATGAAGTGCATCGACGGCGACCCCGTCCACGCGCTGAAACAGTATATGGAGGCGCGCCGTCCGGCCGCCTTCGGCGAGAATATCCCGCTGGCCAACGGCGGCCTCGTCGGGTATTTCAATTATGAGATCGTTTCGACCTTCGATCGTGTGCGCGGCATGGAAGTGGGCGAGGAGGAGCTTCTCGGCGAATTCATGGTCTGCCGCGTCCTCGTGGTCTTCGATGCGCTGAAAAACACCGCGCGCCTGATTTGCCTGACCGACGCCTCGTCGGGTGCGGAAGCCGCTTACGCGGAGGTGGAGCGCAAGATGGAGACTCTCCTGGCGAAAATGCGCGGGGCGATTCCCGCCATGACGGCGGATTTTGCGCCGCGGGTCGAGAAGGTGGACTTCCTGAAAAAATACGAGAAACCGCCGGCCCGTGTCCTCGACATGATTCGGACTATCAAGGAGCATATTTTCGCCGGGGATATCTTTCAGGCGGTGCCGTCCTTCCGCTTCGAGGAAAAGATCACGAGGCCGCCTTTCCTGTTCTATCGGCGTCTGCGGCAGGTAAACCCGTCGCCCTATATGTTCTACATGAACTTCGGTACGACGAAGCTGGTCGGCGCATCGCCGGAGCGGCTCGTCAAGGTCGTGGACGGCGTCGTTTACACCTATCCGATTGCCGGCACGCGGCGACGCGGAAAGAACGACGCGGAGGACGCGGCACTGGCCGAGGATTTGAAAGCCGATGAGAAGGAGTGCGCCGAGCACGCCATGCTCGTCGATCTCGCGCGTAACGACATCGGGCGAATCAGCGAGCCCGGCAGCGTCAAAGTGACGAAGCTGATGGCGGTGGAACGCTTCAGCCACGTCATGCACATGGTCTCCGAGGTCATCGGCACGCTGAAGAAGAGCCTGACGCCGATGGACGTGCTCAAGGCGTCGTTCCCGGCGGGGACGGTCAGCGGTGCGCCGAAGCTCCGCGCGATGGAGATCGTGCGCTCGCTGGAGCCTGTCCCGCGCAAGAGCTACGCAGGAGCCGTCGGCTATATGGACTTCGCCGGCAACATGGACGTCTGCATCACGCTCCGCACCATGCGGATCGAGAACGACGATACGGCCTATATCCAGGCGGGGGCGGGCATCGTCGCGGACTCCGTGCCGGAAAACGAGTACAACGAATTCCTGCAGAAGGCGAAAGCGCTTTTCAAAGTGGTTGAGGAGGTGGAAAACGATGCTGCTCCTCTTGGATAATTACGATTCCTTTACTTATAACGTGTATCAGCTTCTGGCGGAGCTGGGCGCCGATGTCGAAGTCGTGCGGAACGACGTGGAAACGGTTTCTGAACTGGCGAAACGGGGTTACAGCGGCGTCGTCATTTCCCCTGGTCCCGGCGAGCCGAAGGACGCGGGTATTACCGAAGACCTGATTCGCGAAATGAAAGGCGTCGTGCCGATTCTCGGCGTCTGCCTCGGTCATCAGGCAATCGGCGAGGTCTTCGGCGGAAAGGTCGTGCGAGCGCCGAAAATCGTTCACGGCAAGACGTCCCCCGTTCGCCATGACGGCACGGGCATTTATGAAGGATTGCCACAGCCCTTCGAGGTCGGTCGCTACCATTCGCTGGTCGTCGACCGGAAGACGCTGCCCGATTGTCTCGCCGTCACTGCCGAGACCGAGGACGGGATCGTCATGGGCGTCCGTCACAAGGAATACGACGTGGAGGGCGTTCAGTTCCACCCGGAGTCGATCCTGACGCCGGAAGGGAAGAAGCTGCTGAAAAACTTCTTGGCGAAACTGGCATGAGCGCAATATAAACGGAAGATCCGTCGACCGTCGACAAACGAATAAACGGATAGCGAGAGAAGTCGCCGTATGCGGAGCATAGGGCGGCTTTTTTCATGCCCGAAGAAGCGGGAGAGACGACAAGTTTTCGCAAAAAAATTCGGCGTTTCGAGAGGATAAATTTATGCGGTGCAGAATATATAAATAAGGTTTGCATCGATCGCAACAGGAGATGATTTCTGTGAAATCCGCGGGGCAGAAAGAATTCATGAAAGAAGCTGTCATCGGCTGCGTCATTGTCGCCGCCATTCTTTTATTCGGTACCATCATCACGGGCAGGAACGCCAGCGAGGACACGGAGTCCGCCGTTCACACGGTGAGCCTGATGTACCTCGACGAGCTGGCGGAGCGGCGCGCGCAGGTCGTTTCTTCTACGCTGTCGGCCTACATCTCCAATATGGACGCCGCCGTTGGTCTGCTGACGCCGAGCGACCTGTCCAGCGTGACGAACCTGCAGGCATATCAGGCGCGTATGAAGCAGCTCTACGGGCTGGAAAAATTCGCCTTCGTGGACAGCGACGGCCTGATCTATACCTCCCGGGGCACGCGGACGGATATTCAGTTTTACAAGTTTGATTACAACCATATCGCGGGACCGGAAGTCTCCCTGAAAAACGCGGACGGCGCCAAAAAAGTTGTCGTCGCCATGCCGGTGGACCGTCTGTCGCTGGAAGGGAAAACACTGGTCGCCTGCTTCATGGAAATCGACATGAGCCGTATGCTCAGGAATCTTTCCCTGCAAACGGACAACAACAACACCACATTCTGCAACATCTATACCCGCAAAGGCGTGGCACTGACGGACATGGTGCTCGGCGGCCTCGCCAGCGAGGACAATCTCCTGGAAGCGCTGGGGCACGCGGAGTTCAAGAAAGGACATTCCTTCCAGTCGGTGGCGGCGGACTTCGAGGACGGCAGGGCCGGCGTGGTGTCCTTCACTTACGGCACTATCCGGGAGACGCTTTGCTATGTGCCGATCAAGGGAACGGAATGGATGCTCACCTATCTTGTGCGGGACAGCGTCATCAACGAACAGATCAGTCCGATTGCCGACGGGATTGCCCGTCGCAGTCTCGCACAGTCCGCGCTGACGGCGGTCGTTCTCTTAGCGGTGTTCGCCGTTCTCTACATGCAATCCCGAAGAGCCGCTCAGATGACGCTGGAGAAGGAGGTCTCCGAAGCCGAGAACCGGGGCAAGCAGCAGGAACTGGAGGAACAGCTTGCGCTGCAGGAGGAGCTTTTGGCGCAGGAGCAAAACAAGGCGCAGCAGGAAAACGTCATCAATTCCCTTGCCGCCAATTACCGCAGCGTCTACTATGTCGACCTCGACACCGACGACGCGGTATGTTACCGCGCGGACGATCCCTTGGAGGACGCTCCGGGTCTTGGCGAGCACTTCCCGTATCATCAGACATTCACATCCTATGGCGAACGCTTTGTCAATCCGGAATATCAGGGCGAATTCTTCCGCTTCATCGAGCCGGGGGAGATTCGTCGTCATCTGGCTGAGGAATCGGTTTTCAACTATCGCTATCTGGCGAAGCATCACGGCGAGGAACGCTATGAGCAGCTTCGGATTTCCGCCGCGAATACTGTAGCGAACGAATCGGGCATAACCGTCCACGCCGTCTGTATGGGTTTCGCGGACGTCGACACGGAGATGCGCCGCGACCTGCAGAGGAAACAAGAGCTGGAGAACGCGGTGCAGGCCGCCAGGGAATCCGGCGAAGCGGCGGAGGCGGCGAACCAAGCGAAGTCGGCGTTCCTTTCGATGATGAGCCACGAGATACGGACGCCGATCAACGCCGTCATCGGCATGAACGAGATGATCCTGCGGGAGAGCTCCGAGGAAAACGTGCTGACCTATGCGGAAAACGCCCGGGCCGCTTCCATGAGCCTCCTTTCCATCATCAACGACATCCTCGATTTCTCCAAGATCGAGGCGGGCAAGATGGACATCCTCCCGGCGGAATACGCGCTGCCCTCCCTTGTGAACGACCTCGTCAATCTCGTGCGCCTGCGGGCAGAGGAGCACGGCCTTTCCCTTTACGTCAAGGTCGATCCGGACACCCCTAACACTCTCTTCGGCGACGAGATCCGGATTAAGCAGATCATCACCAATATCCTGACTAACGCGGTGAAATACACGGATAAAGGTTCCGTGTCCTTCTCTATCGGGTTCCATCAGACGGCGCCGGACGAGATCGCACTCGACGTATCCGTCACCGACACTGGCCGCGGTATCAAGGACGAGGACATAGAAAAGCTCTTCGCCGCCTTCGACCGCCTGGACTCGGAAAAGACGCGACAGATCGAGGGCACAGGCCTTGGCCTCAATATCACCCAGCAGCTTCTTGGAATCATGGGGAGCCGTCTCGAAGTGCGGAGCGTGTTCGGCAAAGGGTCGACTTTCTCGTTCTCGCTGCCGCAGAAGGTAGTGGACTGGGAAGGCGTCGGCGATCTCTCCGCCGCGCTGAAGCGCATGGAAGGACGGCGCGTCCGCAAAAACGCGGGCTTCATTGCGCCGAACGCACGGATCCTCGTGGTGGACGACGCGCCGATGAACATTGCGGTCATCTCGGGCCTCCTGCGCCGCACGAGAATTTTTGTGGACACGGCCTCCAGCGGAGAGGAGTGCGTCGAAAAATTCGGAGCGAACCAATACGACCTTGTTTTCCTCGATCACCGGATGCCGGGTATGGACGGCATGGAAACCCTGGGCGAGCTGCGCCGTCTCTATCCGGGCAAGGTCAAGGATACGCCGATCATTTCCCTGACGGCGAACGCGGTTTTCGGCGCGAAGGAGGAATATCTCGCCGCCGGATTCGCGGACTACCTCTCCAAGCCCGTCATGCCCGACGCGCTGGACGAGACGATTTTGAAGCATCTGCCTGCCGACAAGCTCGTTTTCACGTCGGCGGACGAAGAAGAGGAGGATACGCCGCTCCCGGACTGGCTCAGTGATATCCCTCTGATCTCCACGCGGCGGGGCGTCGAGTTCTGCGGCGGCAATCAGGAATACCTTGACGCCCTCAAGATTTTCGCCGCCTCCATCGAGAAACGCGCCGACGAACTGGAAAAGCTTTACAGGAACCACGACTACAAAGAGTACGCGATAAAAGTCCACGCTCTCAAGAGCATGGCGAAATCCATCGGCGCGGTGGAGCTTTCCGAGCTGGCGGCGGAAATGGAGGAAGCGGGCAAGAATCGCGATATTGCCGCGCTCACCGCGGGCGCCGAAGTGCTGCTTTCGCTCTATCGCAGCCTCAATGAACCGCTGAAACGGCTGACGGAAGAAACACCGAAGCAAGCCGACGGCGCGGAGGCGGAAAAAACGCTCGTCACCGACCGGCGGCACACGCTGCTCTTGGTGGACGACGACGAGGACTTCCTCGCGCTGGTAACGCGCTGGCTCAAAAAGGACTATGCGGTGACGGCGGTCAATTCCGGCAGGAAGGCCTTGAAATATTTGGAGAAAGAGCGGCCCGACCTCGTGCTGCTCGATTACGAGATGCCTGAAATGAACGGCGCCGACGTGCTGGAGCAAATCCGTGAAACGCAAAGGCTTCATGATTTGCCGGTGGTGTTCCTGACTGGAACGGAAGACAAGGAAAACGTCAAGAAAGCCGAGCAGCTGCACCCCGAGGGATTCCTGCTCAAGACGATGGGGAAGAAAGGGTTGCTGATGGGCGTCGCGACATTTTTCAGATGAAAAGTCAGCGGAGGCATGGGAAAATCGCTTGACATAAAAATGAAAAAGTGATATTGTCTAATCATAAATGAATGTAATATTCAAAATTTCATAACATTGGTTCAGGCGTCGCAAGACTTAATAGGGAAGCCGGTTGGAATCCGGCGCGGTCCCGCCACTGTAACAGCGAGCGACCCGGCAATCGTCACTGTGCCGAAGGCATGGGAAGACGTCGGGGAGCGATGAACTGGAGCCAGGAGAACTGCCTGATCGACGATTTCTGTTTGACCCGCGAGCGACGGGGAAGGGATCATGGGCTGTCCGCCTTTGCGTTCAGTTGATTTTAGAGGCTCTTTTCCGTTTCGGGAAAGAGCTTTTTTGATTGCATAACTTCTGCCGCGATCTTCTTCCAATCGCGGCGGCTGGATAGGTTCCGGTTTCATAGGGGGAATCGGAACCGCCTCCTTTAGAAAGGTAGTCACCTCTTACCATACATTCATCAAATCCGCTGCCGTTGGCAGCAGGCTCGGGGCATCGCTCCGAGCCCCCTCCGCCAAAAAGTTTCTTCATGGCGGCGACGCCGTGGAGGGCATGTTCATATAATTCCTTTCCTTTAGGGGAATCTCCGATCGCTCTTCGGGGATTCCCTCCCCATCGGCATAAGGTTTTCTCTATGGTTTCAGCTCCATAGAGAAGCATTGCTCATATTTTCAGGGAATCAGTGAATAAGTCGATTTATGTCCTTGTCGAGGAATTTTTTCGTCAGGCGAGGAAGATGGCGCGAAGGCGTAGTAATTGCTACGTCGAGTGCCATCTGACACAGCATGACGGAAAAAGACCCGGCAAGGGCGTGAAGGGACTTGTTCACTGGTTCCCACGGTTGCCGCTTTGCGGCAGGTTCCCGGTGGTACGTACGCCGGGAACTCCCTCCTTTTTCAATATGCGTCTGGCTTTTGTCGTCAGGCGAAAACCCCGTCTCTCGGCGGGGTTTTCTGTCGTCTTCCGCAAAAAATGGAACGATTACAGGTGTTCAAATTTTTGAAGTAGGAAAGTAGGAAAGTAGGAAAGTAGGAAAGTTGGATTTTCTTACCACAGAAATTTGAGGCTCGATGCAGGACAAAAAAGCTCGTGGCTCCGTGCCGCGATATTTCGGTCAGCATGGGAAGAAAGCAGGCTTTTTCTCCCACGGTCAAATGCCGAAAAACCTTTATAATGTGCACAAAATGTGCTATAATGAAGAAAATTTTGATGAAGCGATAGCTCATGCAAATCCAAGGATTCCATAAAAAGGCACGGCGTCTTGTTTTCATTTTTTTGACGGGAATACAGATTGCTTTATTCTCCGCAGACAGGAGTAATTTTGCTGACGATGCGCATTTGATTTCCGGAGGTGCGATGTTAGTATGCACTGTGCAGGTAGAAAATCCCAAGCGAGACATCTTCGGCAGGAGGCTTTTTGCACCCGATAGTGTCAAAAGTATTTGACATTATCGGGTATTTTTGTCAAAAGAATTTGACATCATTGGATGATTTTGCGAATGTTCGAGCATTGGCTATGAGGAGGAAAGCTCGATGAAACGATACTTTTTCATAGGTCTGGCGGCTATTCTCGTTTTGGCGATAGCGCTGGTCGGTTACGGAACTTGGCTGAACGTCAGCGACGAGAATCAGATTGCCCGCCGCATGGACGAGCGCGCGCTGACGCTGACCGGCGCGAAGGTGAAGAGACGTTCGCTGCATCCCACGATAGAGATGGACGCGGTGCGGCTCTATAGCGAGAATATGGCGGACGCCGTGGCGCTGATCGACGGGCGCATCATCGAGTGGTACGTGAAGAAGAACAGCGCGGTGCAAAAGGGCGATACGCTTCTGCGGCTGGAAAACGATCAGGTGCTGCTGCAAATCCAACAGGCGACTGCGAATGTGCGTCGGGCGGAGGCCGCCCTGGCGCAGGCCTTCAACACCTATCGCCGACAGGAGCTGCTTTTGGCGGACAACGCGACTTCCAAGGAAAAATACGACGCGGCAAAGGCCCAGTATGAGGCTGCGCAGGAAACGCTTGTGGAGGCCGAGGCACAGCGGGATATGTATTACGTGCAGGAAGCCCGCCAGCGTGTGACGTCGCCCGTGGACGGCAAGGTGCTGCTTATTTATCATCGGGAAGGCTCTTATGTGCAGGGCGGGGTTCCGCTGGCGCTGGTCGGGGATTTCGATCGGTTGCTGTTTTCCACGACGCTGAACGATAAGCACGCGCGCTATCTATTTGTCGGGGAAAAAGTCACGCTCAAGATTCCTTCGCAGGCCATGAAAAAAGCCTTCGATACGGAATACGCGCCGGGCAATAAAGGAAACAATGAAACCATCGTAGCAGTCGTCAAGGAGATTACGCCGCCGATTTCCGAGCCGGCGGGCATCCGTCGCGTGATCTGCGAAATCGACAACCGCGCCGGCGTATTGGAACCCCTGACTTACAACAAGGTTTCGGTGCGGGCGGAACGTTCCGCCGAATGTCTTTCGGTTCCGCTGTCGGCCATGACCGACGCTTCCAGGAGTGAAGTATTCATGGTGCGTTCCGATGGGACGATTGAACGCAGGGACGTGGAGACGGGGACGAACGACGGGACGTACATCGAGATCCGGTCGGGGCTCGCGGAGGGCGACGTCGTAGTGGTCGAGAACTTCGACGGTCTGGAGAACGATATGCGCGTACAAGTCACCATTGAGGACGAGAAAAGCGGGAAAGGCGGTGAAGGCTGATGACGGAGGAAAACACGGGCGCGGCGGCACGATACAGCAAGAAGACCAGCGGCATTTTCAGTCAAGAGGCGCTCGACAAGATGCGTTCGCCGGAAAAACTTGATACCGTGCTTCCCATCACGTCGCCGGTGAGCTGGATGGGGCTGATCGCGGTGGCGGCTATGCTTTTCGCGGTGGTGCTCTGGTCGATTTTCGGTTCTTTCACGGTCAAGGCGGAGGGCATGGGGCTGATCATGGACCCCAAGGGCGTCGTGAACGTGACCACGATTACCGGCGGGAAACTGGACAAACTCTATGTTCATCCCGGAGATCATGTGAAAAAAGACGAGCAAATCGCCCATGTGGATCAAGCGCAGGAGAACGCGGCGACGCGGATGGCGCAGTACGGGCCGGAGCTGGCCACCAGCGGGCGGGACGCGATGAACCGCGTGCAGGAATACGATATGCGCCGCGGTCAAAAGGACGCCTCGGCATACATATACAGCAGCTATGACGGGATCGTCGATGAAATCCTCGTCGAGGAAGGCAGCACTGTCGGTAACGGAGTTCCCATCTGTACGCTCCGTCTCAGCGGCGGCAGGAAGGATTTGAAGGGAGTCCTTTACGTTCCCGTGGAAAAAGGAAAGCGCATCCAAACGGGCATGACGATCCAGCTTGCGCCTAACGGCGTGGACGTCTCCCAGTCAGGCAGCTTGCTGGGTACGGTGCGTTCCGTTTCCCAATATCCGGTCACTATGCAGGCGATGCAAAAGCGTCTCGGAAACGACCAGCTTGCCCAATGGATCATACAGGCACAGCAGAGCGCCGTGATGGAGGTTACGTTCGACCTTGTAAAGGACGAGAATTCCGAATCCGGTTATCTTTGGACCTCGTCGGTGGGCACGCACAAGCCTGTCACGGCGGGCAGTTTTTGCAAGGGCAGCATCATCATCGAGCGAAAGCCGCCGATCGAGAAAGTCTTTCACAAGTTGAGCCAATGGCTCAGGAACAGGTGAGCCTATGAGCGTGTTGGACAAAATCGCGGGGCTTTTTTCCAAAGACGACGGCTCCCGGGTGAAGGTGCCGACGGTGCTCCAGATGGAGGCCACCGAGTGCGGCGCGGCGGCGCTTGGCATGGTGCTGGCACACTACGGGCTTTGGATTCCTTTGGAAATGCTCCGGCAGGAGTGCGGCGTGAACCGCGACGGCTCGAAGGCGAGCTGCGTGCTTCGCGCGGCTCGGGCGCGCCACTGCAAAGCCGACGGCTACCGCTGGACGGCTTCCGATATCCTGAAATTGCTTCCTGATCGTCCGTTCCCGTTGATTATTCATTGGGAGTTCAATCATTTCGTCGTATTGGAAGGCATCAAAAACGGCGTTTGCTACCTGAACGACCCGGCTATGGGAAGGCGCACCGTGCCTTTTGAGGAGTTCCGCACCTCCTATACGGGCGTCGCGCTCCGCATCGAGCCGGGGGAGGGCTTCGTCAAGGAAGGCAAGCGGTACAACGTCTATGCGGATATCTGGGCCAAGCTGCGGGAGGACAAATGGGCGGCGACGTTCATCTTCATCCTGGAGCTTTGCGCGATTATCCCCGGTCTTGCGTCTCCGGTGCTGAGCCAGATTTTCATGGACGACATCTTGACGCGGAAACATCCCGACTGGATGTTCAATTTCTGTCTCGCCATGACCGTCTCGTTCCTTGTCACGGGCGCGCTTTCCTGGCTCCGGGCCGTGGTGCTGACCGCGTGGCAGCGAAAGCTGACGCTGGCCGACTCGTCCAGCTATTTTTGGCATCTCCTGCGGCTGCCGATGCAGTTCTTCCATCAGCGGTACGCAGCAGAGGTGGCGGGCCGCGTGGGCTTCAACGAGTCCATCGCGGGCGTCTTGTCCGGTCCGGCGGCGACGGCGGTATTGGATTTGCTCGTGGCGGTGTTCTATCTTCTCTTGCTCTTGCAGTACAATGTGACGCTGACAATCATCGGCGTGGCGTTTAGCTCTATTGGCATCATCATGTTTTTTGCCATGCGCCGCCATTTGACCGACCTCAATATGCGAATCCAGCAGGATGCGGGCAAGGCTTACGGCGTTGCCATGAACGGCCTCCGCATGATCGAAACCATCAAAGCCAATGGCGACGAAGCGGATTTCTTCACGAAATGGTCAGGCTATCAGACGAAGGTGCTGTCCGCCTCGCAGGAAACGACCATGTGGTCGATGTCGGTGACGCTGCTGCCGACGCTCCTCGGCGGCATCAATGGCGCGCTGATCATGACCTTCGGCGGTTTCTCGATTATGGACGGGGCGATGACGGCGGGCATGTTCATGGCCTTCCAGAACCTGATGGGGAGCTTTCAGGCCCCGGTGGGCGCTCTTTTAGGGCTCGGCTCCACGCTCCAGACGACGGAAATGCAGATGCAGCGCTTGAACGACGTGCGCCGCTACAAGGTGGACGAACTGAATTTCCCGGAGGACGACGCGCAGCGGACCTTCCCACGGGACAGGCTGTCCGGGGAGCTGACGCTTACGGACGTTTCCTTTGGTTATAGTCCGCTGGAAAAACCTCTGCTTACGGATTTCAATATGCACGTGAAGCCCGGCGGCTGGGTGGCCGTGGTGGGAGCTTCCGGCAGCGGAAAATCGACTCTGGCGAAAATCGTCACGGGGCTTTATAAAGAATGGAGCGGCACGGTGGCCTTTGACGGCGTGCCGAGGGAAAAGCTGCCCCGCTCCGTGATACTGAACTCTCTGGCAGCGGTGGATCAGGACATTTTCCTGATTACCGGAACGGTGGCGGAAAACATCGCGCTCTTCGATTCCTCGGTGCCAAAGAGCGATATCGTGCAGGCGGCGAAAGACGCCTGCATTCATGAGGACATCCTGAAGCTGGACGGCGGCTATGAGGCGAAGGTCGCCGAGGGCGGCCTGAACTTCTCCGGCGGACAGCGGCAGCGGCTGGAAATTGCTCGGGCATTGGCGGTGAATCCCTCGCTCTTGGTTTTGGACGAGGCCACCAGCGCCCTCGACCCGATCACGGAAAAGATGGTGCTGGAGAATATCAAGCATCGCGGGTGTTCCTGCCTGATCGTCGCCCATCGTCTTTCCACGATCCGCGATTGCGACGAGATTATCGTACTGGAGCGCGGCGCGGTAGTGGAGCGCGGCACGCACCGCGAGATGATGCAACACGACGGACCATACAGGCACTTGATTGAAGAGCGGGAAAGCGAAGAATAAGAGTGGAGAGTGAAGAGTGGAGAGAAAAACGCAAATATCTTCACTCTCCACTCTCAACTCTTCACTCTGAAAGAAAGGGTTGCAGATATGAATCTGAACGCTGGGGAACGGTTGGAACTGAATAAGGGGAACAGCTTTGTGCGCGTGGTTTCTGGCAGTGTGGAAGTCTACGCGGTCACTACGGGCGACGTTTCCTTCCGGCAGTTCTTCCTGATGACGGTCGGCGAGGGAGAAGCGGCGTTTCCCTCTCTTGACGAATATGGCGAAATCAGCGTGGTGCTCTGCGCCGTCGAGGACGCCGAGCTGGAAGAAGCAGCCTTCGACGGGGAGACGTCGGAAATCTTGAAGCCTCTGATGGAAACGTGGTTCAAGAATCTTGGCGACGTTCCGTGGCTCCGGCTCTTGGCCGACAAGGGCGACGACCTTCTCCGGTCGTGGCGGGACGGAACGGTGCTGAAAGACGCCGAGACACATCAGGCACTTATGGCGGAATTTATGGAGAGCGAGCAGATTTTCTCGATGTTTCTCGGGATGCGGCTCGGTTCCGAGGATAAGCGGCTTTCCCGCCGCATGAAGGTCCGTGCCTGGGGCAAGCAAATGCTCGTCGAAAATTCCATTCGCAGCCTGTTGGGCGAGGAGCAGATTCATTACGAAAGAACGGAGGACGAAACCGGCGTCAGTGAGGCGGCCTTTGTCGTCGCTGAAGTCGCGAAAGCGATGGGTATGCCCACGGAGAAGATCGGGCTATCCGGCGACTTGGCGAAGCGGCTGGATCAGGTGGGAATCCTGCGCCGTCTTTCGCAAAAAGGAAATATGCAGCTTCGCCTCGTGACCCTCCCCGACGATTGGCATAAACGAGACATAGGCGTCATGCTGGGCTATTGGGGCGAGGAAAAGAAGCTTGCAGCGCTGATTCCCGAAACGCCGGAGAGCTATCGGGCGGTGACGGCGGAGCATCCCGAGGGCATTCCCGTCACGGACGAGACAGCGCAGCAAATCGCGAAGGACGCGTTTGCCTGCTACGCCGGTTTTCCGACGCGTGTGCTGAAATTGCTGGATTTATTGAAGTTCATGTTCCGGCAATGTTGGAAGGCGGACTATCGAGCCATTATTCTCACGAGCCTGGTTGCAGGGCTGATTCCGTTGGTGACGCCCATCATCACCGAGACCATCTTTCAGGACATCATACCGATTTTCGATCGGAAAGGGCTCGCCACCGTCACACAGGCATTGATGGTCACGAGCTTTACAATGGCGGCTCTTTCCGTCGTCCGATCCATTGCGATCATGCGTATCTCGACGAAGATCGAGATCAGCGCCGAGGCGGCGCTTTGGGAAAGGCTGCTGTCGCTGCCGACAAAATTTTTCCGCCGCTACACCGTGGGCGAGCTGGCGGGACGCATGGGCGGTCTCGGCGTCGCAAAGGGGCTTATGTCCGGCAACTTCGTCGGCACCGTTTTCAGCTTCATTTTCTCCTTTTGGAGCATCTTTTTGATGTGCTATTACAGCCTGAAGCTGACGGCGGCGGCGATTGCCGTCTGGATTGTTTACTCGATTTTCGAGTTCTTCGTCTTTCGCCGGGTGCTGGAATTCCAACGGAAAATCATTGAAGCGTCCAACCAGACGGCGGGCACCGTGCAGCAGATTTTCGCGGGCCTTGCGAAATTCCGCGTGCAGGGCGCCGAGGAACAGGCATACCACTTATGGAGCCGGGACTTCGGCAAGCAATGGAATTATGAACTGGCGCTCCGCTGGCAGAACAACTACACTTCGATCATATCGAGCATCCAGCCTTTTATTCTGACGATGCTGCTGTATTATATCGCGGTGAACGGCACGGGGGACGCCGCGGGCGGCAAGGCTGCGCAGCAGGGCATCGGCTACGCGCAGTTCATGGCCTTCAGCGCCGCCTATTCCTCCTTCAACGGAACGTTGGGAAGCATCATGGGCTTCATCGGCACATTCTTCGGCATCCAGCCGCAGCTTGAGAATCTGCGTCCGATATTGCAGGAAGTGCCGGAGAGCACCGGAGATAAAAACGACGCCGAGACGCTGACCGGCGCGATGGAGGTCAGCCATCTTTCCTTTGCTTATGAGGGCGGCGAGGAAGTGCTTCACGACGTCAGCTTCCGCGTTCGCGCCGGGGAAAACGTCGCCATCGTCGGCAAGTCCGGCTGCGGGAAATCCACGCTGGTGCGCTGCCTTCTGGGCTTCGAAACGCCGACGAAGGGCGTTGTTTCTTATGACGGGCAGAATCTTGCCGAGCTTTCCCTGCCGTCGGTGCGTACGCAGATGGGAGTTGTGCTGCAAAACGGGCAGCTGATGACCGGCGACATTTTCACAAATATAGTAGGGACGAGACTTCTGACAGAAGACGACGCGTGGGAGGCGGCGGAAGCGGCCGGCATCGCCCAGGACATATCGGAAATGCCGATGGGGATGCAGACCGTTATCAGCGAAGGAAGCTCGAACATCTCCGGCGGCCAGCGGCAAAGGCTCCTGATTGCCCGCGCGCTTGTCAACAAACCGGCAATCCTGATCTTTGACGAGGCTACAAGCGCCCTCGACAACCGCTCCCAGGCCATTGTCACGGAAAGCCTGGACAAGCTGAAGGCGACGCGCATCGTCATCGCCCATCGCCTCTCCACGATCCGCGGCTGCGACCATGTGATTGTCATGGACGATGGCCGCATCGCCGAGGAGGGCGGCTTTGACGAGCTGGTGGAAAAGGGCGGAATCTTCGCCGAGCTGGTGAAGCGGCAAGTGGCGTAATTTGGCTTTCCCAAAAGGGGAGGGCAAGGCAAAGTACATAGGAAGATAAGTTATGACAAAAGAAACATCAACCGAAGAACGACGTGCCCATTGGAACAAAATGGCAGTGTTGGCCGTCACGGACGAGGCCGCGTTCGTCGAGCTTTACAATGAATTCTTCCCCGTGGTTTATAAATTCCTGTTGTCGAAATCGCGCAGCGCGGAAATGGCCGACGAGGCGGTAAGCCGTACCTTTCTCAATATGTACGCTCATCTTTCCGAGTACGACGAGAGCCGGGGCGCGTTTTCCACTTGGCTCTATCGGATCGCGGTCAACGAGCTGCGCATGATATTCCGTGAAAAGGAGCGCTCCCTTTCCACCGACTGGGACGAGAATTTCGACCCGCCCGCGCCGGAACAGGAAAGCCCCGAGGCAAGGTTCCTGAAACGGGAGCGGGACGAAGCGCTCCACGAGGCATTAAAAAAGCTCCCGGAGCGGGAGCAGAAAATCCTTACCATGACCTACTGGCTCGAAATGTCGGCGGGAGAGATCGCGGAAGAGCTGGGCATGACGACGGAAGCCGTCTGGGCGTCGCTTTCCCGGAGCCGGAAGACGTTGAAGAAGTACTTGGGGGAAAAGGAATAATAATTTAATCAAAAATCTGTCAGGATTTTTCGTCTCGCGCATATATACAAGTGAAAGAAAAAGCAAAAGGAGGCGGAGCAAATGGATAACAGGGAACTGGATAGACGGCTCGGGGAATTTGACTTTTCCCGTCTCAGTCCGGTACGGGAACCGTTGCTGCAAAAGGTTCTTTCCATGCGGCGTTCGCAGGGGATGATTTCGGAGGGAAGCAAAAACCTCTGGTCGCAGCGGCTCAATGACGAGGAGCTGGACATGGCGGCAGCGGCAGGAAATCCGGCGATGATGGAAAAAACAAAGGATACAAATAGGCCGTAAAGGAGGAGAATGAAATGGCAAACGAAGACATCAAGGCAAAAACGATGACGGAGGACGAGCTGGACAATGTGGTCGGCGGTGCGGGCTACGCGTACTTCATGAAACGTAAGGACGGGAAATACGATATCGTTAGCGCTACCGATAAGCTGACGCCCGAGCAAGTCAAAGGGATTCTCGCGGGGAAAGCGCCGGCGCAACTGGGAATTGCAAAAAGCATCAGGACCAACTTCCATGTCGGCATACAGGCGGATAAGCTGCCCGCCATCAAGGAAAAGCTCAACAAGCTCTATAACGGCTGTACATTCCAAGATCTTTAAAAAAATATATAGAAGTTTATAAAAGAAAAGCTCGGCTGAGGAGGTGAAGCCAAACCGGGCTTTGAGAAGTTCCAAGAAATCATGGAAAAACTAATTTTTAGGAGGAAATTCAAATGAAAAAACTGCATGCACTGAAAATTTTCCTGTTCGCGATGATCATGGCGTTGGCCGTCTCCGGCACGGCGATGGCAGGCAGCCAGGACTTCACGCTGATCAACGGCACGGGACAAATTATCCGGGAAATCTATCTGAGCCCGACGAAATCCTCTGAGTGGATTTATCAGGACGAGCTGGGCAAGAATGTGCTTCGTCCGGGGCAGGATATCTTCCTGGACTTCGACCCGAGAGACAACGTGCAGTATTGGGACGTCAAGGTCGTTTATGGGAACGGTAAAGAAGACTACTGGTACGCTCTTGACCTCTTCCGCATCTATTCGCTGACGATCCGTCCGGGCGGCGCTTCGAGCATTGAAATGATTTAAGGGATTGAGGGGTTTATTTTTCCCCGCCCCATTAAGGGCGGGAAAAAATAAATCTAAGAAAATCACCTTGGCTGCCATGAAGCTGGCTTTTGATGAGTCAAGATGATTTTCTTAGATGCTTAGTCGAGGCACATTTTTTCAAAACCTGTCAGGATTTTACGGCTCGCGCATATATACGGATGAAGGGAAAAAGCAACGGCAACATTAAAAAGGAGGTAACGAAAATGGCAGAAGAATTGATGGACAAGACGATGAACGAGGACGAATTGGTGCAGGTGTCCGGCGGGACGAGGATAGAGACGTATGATATCATCAAATTCTACAAGTCGAAAGGGGTTGAGATGCCGAACAACATCGAGGCTGCGGCGAGGAAAGCATGCATTTTGTTGAATCGTGATTTTGACATCAGCGTTGCCTTGAATATTCAAGATAACAGCGACGATTCCAAGAACCGATACTATGACAGGCACAAGAAATATTCCCACGCAGAGATCATGGATATGCTTAACAAAAAGTACGGGAAATAAAAGAATCACTGCATTTTCAAAAAACGGTCAGGATTTTTCGGTCGGCGCATTTATATCCGGATGAAAGAAAAAAGAGAAGACGACATTACAAAAGGGGGTAACGAAAATGGCAAACGAATTGATGGACAAGCGCATGAACGATGCGGAACTGGACAGAGTTTCCGGAGGCTCTATCAAGGAAATCTATTTGTTGGAAACCTTATATGAACAGGCGGGAGTCCTGACGATGAAAGGGAAAGCAGGGATGAGCAGGCTCAAGGAACAACTGTCCAAGGATCTCGACCTCATCTGGACCTGCCCGGATGACCCGAATTCCCCCGCTTCCTGCCTTCGTTGGGACCAGGTCATGGGAAACACCTATTGGCAGAAAGTCACGGAAGGCGGAAAGACCACATACAGGCAGCTTAGCCACGATCAGGTCATGTCATTGCTGGGGCAGAAATATAATATAGGCCAAAATGAAATATCATGAAGAAGGAAGATCGACGGAATTGAGTCTTACGCGCAAGAATGAAGGGAGGAGAAGACGATGACGAACGAATTGATGGATAAAGTGATGACCGACATGGAACTGGACAACGTGGCGGGGGGCGCGGGCTACGCGTACTTCATGAAGCGCAAAGACGGGAAATACGATATCGTCAGCGCTACCGATAAGCTGACGCCCGAGCAGGTCAAAGGAATCCTTGCGGGGAAGGCTCCGGCGCAACTGGGAATTGCCAAAAGCATCAGCACCAAATTCCATGTCGGCATACAGGCGGACAAGTTGCCCGCAATTAAACAGAGACTCAACAAGTTCTATAATGGCTGCACATTCCAGGACCTTTGAAAAGGTCAGATAAGTTCGGTTGGGGATGTAAAATCAAGCCGGGCTGAGGGAAGACCAAGGAGCAAACTTAGATTGTAAATCTAATTCTCAAAATCTTGTCAGGTTTTTCCGGTCGGCGCATATATACAGATGAAAGGAAAAAGAGAAACAATGACGTAATTCAAAAAGGAGGTAACGAAAATGGCAAACGAATTGATGAACAAGCAGATGACGGACGATGAATTGGAGAATGTGGTAGGCGGCAAAAAGGTAGTCGTCCTGTTCCGGAATGTCTGGCCGAATTTCGCGATCGGCGGGGATTATCAGGGAGATATGGACGAGCTCATTAAGCACACCAAACAGGGAAATTTCCAATATGTGGACCAGCTCATGAAAAACAGCAAAGGCTATAAGGTCTGGCATCACGTGAATCCGCAGTATATCGACAAATTGAAGGAGCGATGGGAAAAACGCGGCTACGAAGTGATTGTGCACGACATAAAGCAGCAGTGAGTTCATCTTGAATAATCTTGAATTTAA
>JAEERZ010000237.1 GCA_016286075.1 Selenomonadaceae bacterium | reverse complement strand
GTTGCTCCTAAAGATCAGCACGTCGCCTTTTGCCGTATTGTCTCCGAACAGCACGCTCAAAGGCACCACCGTCGGCTTGGCCGGGCAAACGATCGAATACCCGTATCTCTTGCTCGTATATTTATATCCGCTGTCGACATAGGCCTGGAACGCTTCTTCCGGCGTCATCTGCGCCTGCTCACCGACGCTGGGCGCCTCTGCCGCTATTACCGGCTCCTCCGCCGCCGATGCCGAAGACATCGCCGAAACAGCCGTCAGCAGCGAAACCAGCGTCATCTTCATCGTTTTTTTCCAATCCATGAAAAATCCCCCTCCAAAAGTAAGGTTATTGCTCATACCTTTTGATATATCCACGCAACATCGCAAGCGCCGCCTGCGACGCGCGAAATTTTATCTGGCCGCGTTTTCCCGTGAAAAGATATTTTTCCGCCTGTGTTCCTTCGGAACCTGCAATGGCAACAAAGACAGTGCCGACAGGCGTTCCTTCCGTGCCGCCGCCCGGCCCGGCCAGCCCCGTTGTACTGACGCCTAAATCCGTGCCCAGCTTTTGCCGCACGCCTTCCGCCATGGCCCGGGCCACGGCCCCGGAAACCGCGCCCTCTCGGGCAAGCAAATCACGACTGACACCGAGTACTTCCGCCTTCACTTCGTCCGTATAGGAAACGACGCCGCCCTTGACATATTCGCTGCTTCCGGCCACGTCGGTCAATCGGCTGGCCACAAGACCGCCCGTGCATGACTCCGCCGTCGCCACGGAAAGCCCCCGCGATTTCAGTTCACGCCCGACGACTTCTTCCATCGTTTCGTCGTCGATAGCGTAAACAAATTCGCCGAGCCGCGCGCGAATCTCTTTCTCCGCCGGCTCAATCAGAAGCCGCGCCGTCTCCTCGTCGGCCGCCTTTGCCGTGATACGAATAATGACGCCCGTAGGACGAACCAACAGCGCAAGCGTCGGATTTTTCTGCGCCAGGATCAAATCGTCGAGCTTCGTCTCCAGCATCGACTCGCCAATGCCGAAGGTATGCAGCACCCGCGAGAGGATGATTGTCCGAACGCCGGATTTCTCCGCGAGGTACGGCGCAAGACTCCGCCGAAACATGTCCTTCATCTCCGGGGGCGGTCCCGGCAGATTCACCAGCAGCTTTCCCTTTTCTTCCAACGCCACGCCCGGCGCCGTTCCCGCGTGATTGACGAAAACATGTGCGCCCTCGGGAATCATCGCCTGCCGCAGATTGTTTTCCGTCATCTCGCGCCCGACGCGGGCAAAATACTTTTTCAGACGCTCGGCGCATTTCTCGTTCAAAGCCATGGTCCGCCCCATGACCTCTGCTGACACTTCCTTCGTAATGTCGCCTCTGGTCGGCCCAAGTCCGCCGGAAGTGATGACGATATCGGCGCGGGTCAGCGCGTGGGAAAGAACTTCCTTCATGCGTTCACGGTTATCGCCCACCGTCGTCTGGAAACATACGTCGACGCCTATTTTATTGAGTTCTTGAGCCAGATAGGCGGCGTTCGTATTGACGATCTGCCCCAAAAGCAGTTCGCTCCCCGTCGTCACAAGCTCTGCAATCATATTCTTCCTTCTCTCTGAAAAACTCGTGAAGCGATGCACTTTTTAAGCGCTTTTTAATCTTGCGATTCCGTCGGTTCGCCGACTACGTCATAGGTGAAGCCCTGCGACACGCGTACGCGCAACATATCACCCGGTTGGACGTCTCCGCAGCCCTCAATGAAGACCTGTCCGTCCACTTCCGGCGCCTCTCGATAAGAGCGGCCGTAGGCGACGTTTTTCTGCTCCTCTTCACGGCCTTCGACGAGCACCTCCAGTTCCTTTCCTTCCAGCGATTGATTGATTTCCTCGGAGATCTTGCACTGGAGGCTCATCAACTCGTGATACCGCGCCTGCATCACGTCCTCTGCAATCTGCCCGGGAAATTCCGCCGCCGGCGTTCCTTCTTCTGCGGAATACGTGAAAATGCCTGCTTTATCAAAGCGTTGCTCCTCGATAAAAGAACGAAGCGCCTCAAACTGCGCGTCTGTTTCTCCCGGAAAACCCACGATAAACGTGGAACGAATCGCGACGCCCGGAATCCGTTCCCGCAGCTTGGCCAAAAGCGCCTCCATCGACGCCCGCGTATCGGCGCGATGCATTTTCCGCAGCAAGTCGTCGTCCGCGTGCTGAAGCGGCAAGTCCACATACTTGACAAGTTTCGGCTCCGAAGCGATGACGTCGATCAGCTCGTCCGTAAAAAAACGCGGATAAGAATACAGGCAACGTATCCAACGCACCTTTTTGATTTTCGCCAGTTCCTTCAAAAGCCTCGGCAACTCCGCTTTTCCGTAAATATCCCGGCCGTAGGCCGTCGTGTCCTGCGCGATGAGATTCAACTCTTTGACTCCCTTCGCCGCCAGCGCTTTCGCCTCCGCAACGATATCCTCCACCTTGCGGCTGCGATACCGCCCGCGAATCATCGGAATCGCACAGAAAGAACAACGATTGTCGCAGCCCTCGGCAATTTTCAGATACGCCGTATAACCGGGCGTCGCCAAAATGCGCGGCATGCGCGCGTCGTAAATAATCTCCGATTCCCCTGTCAATATCACGCGATTGCCGCGGAGCGTTTCCTCCACAGCTTCCATGATGCGATTCCATGCCCCCGTGCCTACGATGGCGTCCGCTTCCGGCATCTCATCCAAGAGCGTCTGCCCGTACCTTTGCCCGAGGCAGCCCGCCACAATCAGCGAACGGCATTTGCCGGAAGTCTTATACTCCGCCATATTGAGCACCGTCGTGATAGACTCCTGCTTTGCAGTCTCAATAAATGCGCAGGTATTGACGATCAGGATATCCGCGTCCCCCGGATCCTTCGTCAGCTCGACGCCGCTCTTTTGCAATAAGCCGAGCATGATTTCGGTATCCACTAAATTCTTCGCGCAGCCGAGACTGATGATACCCGCTTTCACTCAAACTCCCCCAAACAACAGAAAGCGTGCCGCTTTCTGAAAAACGGCACACGTTTATTTGAAACGAACATTTTGCAGCCACCGGTCCAAAAGCGCGCTTCGCTCCTCCGCCGTAAATTTCGGCATCGCGTCGAACAGTACGGCGTTTTTCCCGGCCATCTGCTTATACGCCAGCGTCCCCGGATTTGTCGGAACGAAAAACACATTTTCCCGCTGCAAAGTCAACTGCGCTTCGTCGGACAACAGCCATTCGATAAACGCCTCCGCCGAAGGCCGCCCTTCCCGCAGAAGTCCGGCGCCCGTCAACATGTACGCCGTCCCGTCCGTCGGATAAACGATACGGAGCGGATACCCGTCGGAAAGATATCGGAGCGTCTCGCTCTGCACCGCCACGGCGGCGTCTACTTCTCCCATGCCCGCCATACGGACCGGCGTGGAGAGAAACTTCACATACTGCACGACTTTCGGATGCATGGAAGAAAGCCACTGAAAAACCTCAGGCTCCCCGTAGACCGTCAGCAAAGTAAAGTACAAATTGGACGCCGCGTCGGCGGCGAGAAAATCCGTCATCCCGATCCGCATATCGGGATAAACGGCAAATTCCGCCCAAGTTTCCGGAATTCGCGGCAGCGTACGCATATAATCGCTGTTCATACAGAAAACGACGGGGTCGTACCAAACGCCGGTCCATGCGCCTTCCTCGTCCTTGAAGGAATCCGCCACGGAATCCGTTCCCTCCGAAAAATACGGAACGAAGGCCCCCATGGCGGCGGCTTTTCGCATGACGCTGC